>CAMSTY010000009.1 GCA_947063875.1 uncultured bacterium | reverse complement strand
TCTTCAAAATATTTCTTTCCGACTTCCATAACCACGTCGGAGAACATCTGGATAAATCTGCGGTAGCAGTCCCATGCCCATCTGGGGTTATTTGACTTCTTCGCCAGAACTTCCACTACTTCCTCATTCAGGCCCAGGTTCAGGATCGTATCCATCATACCCGGCATGGATGCCCTCGCACCGGAACGGACAGATACCAGAAGCGGATTCTCCTTGTCGCCGAACTTTTTGCCGGTGATCTCTTCCATCTTAGTGATATGCTCCATAATCTGGCCCATGATCTCGTCATTGATCTTTCTGCCGTCTTCATAATACTGGGTACATGCCTCAGTAGTGATGGTAAATCCCTGAGGCACCGGAAGCCCTAAATTGGTCATCTCTGCCAAGTTGGCACCTTTGCCGCCCAGCAGATTCCGCATGTCGGCATTGCCCTCGGTGAACAAATACACCCACTTGTTTGCCATAAGTGTTTTCCTCCTAATAAGTTGTGTAGATCGTTTCTACAAGTTTTCTCCGCCTTCGGTATACCCGTCACAAATTATAAACATGACGAAAAAGCCCGTCGCCGGTCTGCTATAAGTATAACATATTTTGATTTCTAGTAAAGTTTTTTTCTTCAAAATAATGGAAAAAAAACAACCAAAAATCTGCTAATTTTCGTGAAAATGCTTTCTTATTCTGTCTTTTTCGGATATGTGTTTTTTGTTCGCATATACGATTATCTGCCATCTATTGACTTCCCCGGACAGTTGTGATAGACTTAAACCGACAATTAAAAGGGGTGCTGGAGCATTGTCCGGCTGAGATAAAATAGGATTTATTTTAAACCCTGGAACCTGATCTGGATAATGCCAGCGTAGGAAATGTTTCTTTATGGAATGTATGATTCCGCCTGGAAAATCCGGGCGGTTTTTTATTCCCGGCCTGTTTTTATCCCCATAAAATCTTCCAGCGAATCAGAAAGGAGTCATTATGAATGCAAGTGTAGCGATCCAGTCTCTTCCGGAGGCAGCCAACGATGAGGAACTGATCCGTGTGGTCGACGAGGTGATTGCCTATATCAAAAGCACAGGATTAAACTGCTATGTAGGACCTTTTGAGACTGCCATTGAGGGTGACTATGATGAACTGATGGATATTGTAAAGGAATGCCAGCATATCGCCATCCGTGCAGGCGCACCCTCCGTAGCCGCCTACATCAAAGTAACCTACCGGCCGGAAGGAGATGTGCTGACCATTGACAAGAAAGTCACCAAACATCACCAATAAGCTGTGGTCCTGTTCCGCCCTCCTGGGCATCCTTCTGTTATGGCAGGCTATCACCGGAGCGGGGATTGTCGACGCTTTTCTTCTCCCGTCTCCCCTCCAGGTGGGAAAGGCCTTTTTTGCAGAATTCCCAGCTCTCATGGAACACTCGGCAATTACCCTTTCCGAAGCCTTCATCGGCCTGGGCCTTGGAATCCTTCTGGGATTTTTCATGGCTGTCCTGATGGACCGCTTTGACATTTTGTACCAGGCATTTTATCCTCTGGTCATTTTGACCCAGACCGTCCCCGCCGTGGCCGTCGCCCCGCTTCTGGTCCTATGGTTCGGATATGAGATGACGCCAAAGGTTATCCTTATTGTCATCACTACCTTTTTCCCGATAACCGTAGGGCTCCTGACCGGTTTTAAATCGGCAGATCCGGATTCCGTCAGCCTCCTGCGGGCCATGGGCGCCGGCCAGGGGCAGATCTTCTTCTATATCAAACTGCCTGGCGCCATGAATCAGTTTTTCTCCGGACTCAGGATCTCCGCTTCCTATGCGGTGGTAGGCGCGGTAATCTCCGAATGGCTGGGCGGCTTCGGCGGGTTGGGAGTCTATATGACCAGGGTCAAAAAGGCATTTTCCTTTGATAAAATGTTTGCTGTGATTTTTCTGATCTCATTTATCAGCCTGCTTCTGATGAATGGCGTAGAGATTCTTCAGCGGCTGTGTATGCCCTGGAACCGCGAAAGCGGAAATGAATAAAAAAAAGCAACGGCCGTCTGTCTGACGGCGGAATGGAGTTTTTATGAAAAAAGGACGGATATTTGCCGTCACGGCGGTGCTGGCATTTGCTCTGGCCGCCTGCGGCTCCCAGGCAAAATCTTCCCCAGCCGAAAAGACAAAAATCACCTTTGTGCTCGACTGGACCCCCAACACCAACCATACCGGCCTGTATGTAGCCCAGGAAAAAGGGTATTTTGAAGAGGCCGGCCTTACGGTAGAGATCGTACAACCCCCGGAAGGCGGCGCCGAACTTCTGGTGGCCTCCCAAAAAGCCCAGTTCGGCGTAGGGTTCCAGGATACCATGGCCCCGGCCCTGACGGGGGACAACGCACTTCCCATCAAAGCCGTCGCCGCCATTCTCCAGCACAATACATCCGGCATTGTCTCCCGCAAAGGAGAAGGCATGGATACCCCCAAAGGTATGGAAGGCAAAAAATATGCCACCTGGGAATCCCCCGTGGAACTTGCCACCTTACAAAACGTGGTGGAAGGCGATGGCGGCGACTTCAGCAAAGTGGAACTGGTCCCCAGTACGGTGACCGATGAAGTATCTGCCCTGAAGGCAAAATCCGTGGACGCCATCTGGATTTTCTATGGCTGGGCCGGTGTCAAAACCGAACTGGAAGGACTGGAAACAGACTATTTTTCTTTTTCTGAGTTAAATCCGGTATTTGACTATTACACTCCGGTGATAATCTCCAGCAGCCAGTTTTTAGAAGAAAACCCCGACACGGCAAAGGCATTTCTGGCCGCCCTCGGCAAAGGCTATGAGGATGCGGCGGCCAATCCCGAGGAAGCCGCCGATATCCTCTGTGAGGCCGTACCGGAACTGGAACCGGAATTGACGCGGGCAAGCCAGAAATATCTGGCAGGCCAATATCTGGCAGACGCTCCTTTCTGGGGATATATGGACCCGGACCGCTGGAACGGATTTTATTCCTGGCTCAACGAAAACGGACTGTCCGATCCCAAACTCCCGGAAAATATCGGATTCACCAACGATTATCTTCCTCATGGAAGCAGCAATTGACTCATATATGTTTGGGAAAGGAACGGTAAAAAATATGGCCGTACTCAGAGCAGAGGGGATCACCAAATCTTTTAACGGGCAAAAAATCATCGAACAGATTTCTCTGGAACTTAAGGAGGGGGAACTGGTCTCCCTCCTGGGCGTCAGCGGAGGAGGGAAAACCACCCTGTTTAACGTAATCGCCGGTTTAAGCCTGCCGGACGAGGGAAAGGTTTTCCTCGACGACATGGATATTACCGGGAAACCGGGACAGGTCAGCTATATGCTCCAGAAGGATTTGCTCCTGCCCTATAGGACCATAGAGGATAATGTCGTCCTTCCCCTGCTGATCAAAGGCATGAAAAAAAAGGACGCCCGCCAAAAGGTATCCGGATATTTCGGCCGCTTTGGGTTGGAAGGCGCTCAGAAGCAATATCCCTCCCAGCTTTCCGGCGGCATGAAGCAGCGGGCGGCCCTGCTGCGGACCTATCTTTTTTCCAGACGGGTCGCCCTGCTTGACGAGCCGTTTTCCGCTCTGGACATGTTGACAAAAAGCGCCGTTCATGACTGGTACTTACAGGTCATGGAACAGATCCATCTCTCCACCCTGTTTGTCACCCATGATATCGATGAGGCGATCCTTTTATCAGACCGGATCTGCCTGCTGACAGGAAAACCCGGGCATATCACAAAGGAAATCCGGATCGAAGAGCCAAGACCCCGAAAGAAGGATTTTTCCCTGTCAGAGCAGTTTTTGGAATATAAAAGGCAGATCCTTTCCCATTTAGAGGGCCGATAGTTTTTCCATCATCTCAATCACATAATCTATAAGTAATACACTATAAAAACAGTGTCAAACCATAAATTTTATCTATATTGCACAATCCTCCGTTGCATTGTCCCAACAAATACGCTATGATAAAAAACAGTAAAGGAGGAATTCGATTTATGGAAATCAAAGCACTGTTTCAACCCATTCAGATCGGGCCAATGACCGTAAAAAACCGCTTCGTTATGCCGCCCATGGCCAACAACTTAGCGAATACGGACGGTTCCTTAAGTGAAAAATCCAAGGCCTACTACGCCGCCAGGGCAAAGGGCGGTTTTGGTTTGATTACGATTGAAGCGACGGTCGTAGACCCGGCTGCCAAGGGCGGGATGCGCAAGTCCTGCCTCTTTGACGACCACGTGATTCCCGGCCTTGCCGCAGTGGCAGACGCCTGCCATGCCCATGGAGCCAAGGTATCCGTGCAGCTTCAGCACGCCGGCCCTGAGGGAAATGCCAAAGCCGCCGGCGCTCCCTTAAAATCAGCAAGTCCCATTCCCGCCGCCTGCGGCCGTGACGTCCCCTTAGAGATCACCAGAGAGGAAATTTATGCCTTAATCGAACGTTATGGAGACGCTGCTCTCCGGGCAAAAAAAGCCGGTGCTGACGCGGTGGAGGTCCACTGCGCCCACGGCTATTTACTCAGCAGCTTTCTCTCCCCCAGAACCAACAAGCGGGTGGATGAATTCGGCGGCTGCCTGGAAAACCGTATGCGCATCGTAAGGCTGATTGTGGAAAATATCAAAAAGAAAGCCGGCGGCATGGCCATCCTCTGCCGGATCAACTGCCAGGACGAAATGCCGGGCGGACTGACGGTTCAGGATTCTGCCGCCATCGCTGCCTATCTGGAAGAAATCGGGGTAGACGGACTCCACATTTCCCGGGCAGTCCATATCAAGGATGAATATATGTGGGCCCCCACCTGTGTCCACGGCGGCTTCAACGCAGATTATGTGACGGAAATCAAACGGGCAGTCCGGATTCCAGTTATGATCGTAGGCCGTTTCACCGACCCCTATTATCCAGAGCTGCTTGTTCGGGAGGGCAGAGCTGATCTGATCGTATACGGTCGTCAGAGCATCGCTGACCCGGAGATTGTCAACAAAATCCAAGAAGAAAGAGCAGAAGAAATCACCCCCTGCATCGCCTGTCTCCAGGGATGTGTCGCCAATATGTATCAGGGAAAGCCTATCACTTGTCTGGCCAACCCGGTTATCGGACGGGAAACAGAACTGACTCCTGCAGATCATTCTAAAAAGGTCGTTGTAATCGGAGGAGGGGTTGGCGGACTGATGGCGGCCAGAATCTGTGCCCTGCGGGGACATCAGGTGGATTTGTATGAAGCCTCTGGCAGGCTTGGCGGCAACATGCGCATCGCCGCATACCCGCCCGGAAAAGGGGATATCTCCGCCATGGTTCGAAGCTTTATCGTACAATGTGAAAAAGCCGGCGTCCGGATTCACTTAAGTACCCCGGTTACGGAGGATATGCTGGCCGGATTCCAGGCAGATTCCATCATTCTGGCAACCGGAACACTGCCTGCGCTGCCGCCCATACCGGGTATTGAAACCACTGGCGCTGTCTCTGCCGGCGACGTGCTGGAGGGAAAAGCCGCCTGCGGACGAAAGGTACTGATCGCAGGCGGCGGTATGATCGGCTGTGAAACCGCTGATTTCCTGGGAGAACTGCTGCATGAGACTACCATTATCGAACTTCAGAACTCGGTAGGCGCCGATATGATTTCGGAACACCGCAAGTTTGTCCTTCAGGAGCTGGAAGAACACCACACCCGCTGTGTGACAAATGCCAGAATTCAATGCTTCTATGAAGACGGCGTGGACTATACCTTACCGGACGGCAGCGAGCAGAGTCTCCGCGGATTCGACACCATAGTGCTGGCCCTTGGATATCAAAACCACGACCCTCTTAGCCAGGCGGCAAAGGCGGTCTGCCCGGAGGTCTACGTAATCGGCGACGCGATCCAGGCACGCCGCGCCCTCGAGGCGACAAGGGAAGCCTTCGAGGCGGCTATTCAAATATAAAGCATAACAAAACAGGCAGGCCAGGATTTTCTCCCGATCCGCCTGTTTTCCTTATGCTTGTTTTCTTTATGCCTATTTCCTTCATGCCTGTTTCCTTTACACTTGTTCCACAAACATTTCAACCACCTGCAAAGCCGCCCCCAGCGCCGCCGCTCCCACCTTATGGCGGCAGTGTTTTACAAACGTGCCGTCCTCCGCAAAGGTATTCCGCCCGGAAACCTTATCCTGTATCCGGCGGATATGTCCCCCCATACAGCTTCCCACATATCCGCCCAGAATAATATCACAGTCCAGGACCATATGGATATTGTTCGCCGCCATAGCCAGATAAGAAGTATAGCCCTCCCACCGGGCAGCCGCCTCCTCATTCCCCTGTTCCAGTTCCTTGAAAAACTCCTCCAGCTTTCCGTCTGTCATCTCCGCCAGCCGCTTCGCGGAGCAATATCCATCCAGGCAACCCTTCTTCCCGCAGTAACAAGTCTCCCCGCCGGGAATGATGGTCATATGCCCCACCTCCCCGCAGCGGAAATGGTCTCCCTGCTCCAGCCTGCCGCCGCCAAAGACAGCGCCTCCCACGGTATTGCTCAAGGACAGATAGAAGAAACGGTTCCCGCTTTCTGAGCGGATTCCCTCTGCATAAGCGCCCGCGTTGGCGTCATTTAAGAAATGGCAGGGATAGGCAAAAAAGCGGCTGATGGCAGACAAGGGCAGATCCTTGATCCCCAGTATATGAGAGTCCGCCGCCATCCCTGCCTTCAGATCAATAATCCCGGGGAAAGAAATCCCGATTCCTAAAATCCGTTCTTTCTCACAGCCGCTCTCCTCCACAAAACGCTCCAGCCTCCGGTTCACCTCCTGATAATACTCATCCGTCGCCGCAAAGGGGAAAAACATCCGCTCATATCTTAAAAGTTCCCCGGTCAGGTCCGTAAGCGCCAGGCTGATGTGATTCTTGGTAATATCCAGGCCCACTGCCTGGCCTGCTCCTGCCGACACCACCAAAGCCTTCGCCCTTCTGCCTCCCGTGGACTGCAACTCGCCCTGCTCCTTTACCAGCCCCTTTTCAATCAGTTCCTTCGTGATCTGCGTCACCGTAGGCAGGCTCATCTTCAATTCATAGGAAATATCCGGGTTCGACACGGTCCCATGCTTACAGATATACCGAAAAATACGGTTCCTGTTATTCTTCTTTACCTCGATATTGGTTGCCTGCCTCTTCTCCATCATAGACCCCCGGACTTTATTAAAGTATTTTCTTTAATATATCACTTTGTCTGTCAAAATGCAACCGTCCCCCTTTCCTTCCTCTCCTGGATCTCCCTTACGATTTCATTGTAAGCCTTTTTATTCAGCCGGTAAAAATACAGGACAATCGCCGTCACCACCCACAAAATTCCCGGAACCGTAGTAAAAGAATGCTTAATCACAGCCAGCACGGCCGGATTCTGCTGCTGGTTCGCCGCATATCCCAAAGTCCCCAGGACCCCTGCCAGGACAGAGGTTCCGATCGCCATTCCCACCTTATTGCCCAGAGAGATGAAGGCATACTGAAAACCATCATTTCTCAGTCCGGTCTTCCACTCTCCATACTCCACGCAGTCCGGCACAATGGCATAGATGGCCGTATTAAATCCGGAAAAGAAAAACTGTGCCAGGCAGGAAAAAAGATAAAAGAAAAACGGTGTGCCGCCAACGGTAAAAAAGTACATACAGAACATGCTGATTCCTGTCAGGAGGGCAAAAACGGAGGCGGCACGGCCTTTATTGTTGGTCAGGCGAAACACCACCGGAAAACACGCCGCGCCGATAATGGAAGGGATGATGATAAAAAGCGAATATGTACTAAACAAAGCATTATTCCCCTCAACATAAGTAAAATAATACAAGGCGTCGGCATTTCTTCCATAAAGAGTAACTCCAAATAAAAACTGTCCTGCCACAGCAATCATATAAGGCCGGTTTTTGGCGACGGAAGACAGCTGTACCCTTAAGGTCGTCTTTTCCTTCTCTGGCACATCCACCACTTCCTTCGTCTTTGCGAAACAGAAAATGTGGCACGCCGCAAAAATACAGCCATACAAAGCCGCAATCAAAAGATATCCTTTCTGGTCATTTCCATTCCCCAGGGCAGAAATCAGCGGAACGGTTATAATATTGATAATGCCAATGGCAATCATGGCGCTGACCGAGCGGAAGGTATTGATCTTCGCCCTCTCCTCGATATTCTGAGTCATGGCTCCGCACAGGGTTCCGTAGGGAATGTTGACGCAGGTATAACCCAGCACAAGAATACAGTAGGTAACAGCCATATAGGCAATCTTTGCCCCGGATGACCAGTCCGGATGCGCCCAGAAGGTCAGCATCAGCACCAGGGACGTAAGGGGAGCCGCAATCAGCAGCCAGGGGCGGTACCTTCCCCATCTGGTATGGGTCTTGTCTGTCAGGCCGCCGATCACCGGATCATTGATGGCATCCCAGAATCTGGAAAAAAGCATCAGCCCTGCCACCGCTCCCATTCCGATTCCAAACACATCCGTATAAAAAATCATCAGAAAATTTCCCACAAACATCCAGCTGAAATTACATCCCACATCTCCCATGCCGTAAGCGATCTTACTGATCAGCGGCACCTTCACATTCGTATTCTTCTGTTCCATAATACCCCTCCTGCCATATCATCAATCCTCTCAGATACGGATTACCGTTTCACGTAATCCAGACCGTTCCGCCCAGCTGCCGTCAATCCTCTCAGATACGGATTACCGCCTTCACAATATCCGCCTTGTTGTTCACACTGTAATCCATCGCCTTCTGTGCTTCGTCCAGGTCAAATATATCTGTCACAATCCCTTTCAGGTTCACCTTTCCTGCCGCCACCGCATCGATCGCCATGGGATAAATATGGCGGTAGCGGAATACGGTCTTAAAAGTCAGCTCCTTATCCAGTGCAAGGCTCATAGGCAGAGTCATCTCGCCGCTCTTGCTGTACCCCACCAGAACAATGGCCGCGCCTTTCTTTGTCATATGAATGGCCTGTATGGTTGTGGCCTGAGTTCCTGCCGTCTCAATGGCCAGGTCGCATCCCTTCTGGCCGGTCAGCCTTAAGACCTCCTTGACGGCGTCTGCCTGGCTGGCATTTATCACTCCGTCCGCTCCCAGTTCCAATGCCTTCTCCAGTCGTTTTTCCATAATGTCAACCACATACACCTTAGAAACGCCCATGGCCTTTAACGCCATCATAGTCACCAGGCCGATACATCCCGCGCCGGTGACGACGGCTGTCTGCCCCGCCTTTGCCTCTCCCTGCATAGCGGCATGGAATCCCACTGCCAGCGGCTCGATCAGGGCGCCCTCCATGGTGCTTACATTCTCCGGAAGCTTGAAACACAGCCCCGCCTCATGAGCCACATATTCCTGAAATACCCCGTCTACCGGCGGCGTCGCAAAAAATACCACATCCGGACACAGGTTGTAACGTCCCGTCTTACAGAACTCACAATGCCCGCAGGTCTTTCCCGGCTCTAAGGCCACCCGGTCTCCCACCTTTAAATGCGTCACGTTCCTGCCAACCTCGACAACCGTGCCGCCCGGCTCATGCCCCAATACAAACGGCGGCTTCACAACATAATCTCCGATGGCCCCCGTCTCATAATAGTGAAGATCGCTTCCGCAGATTCCCACATACTCCAGTTTCACCAGCACCTCGTCATCTGCCGGTTTCGGAATCTCCCTCTCCTCAAATCCCATCTTCCCAATTCCCAACATTACCGCCGTTTTCATCTTTCCTTCCATGACATGCCTCTCCTTTTTTGATTGTTTGCTAATTGTTTTTGCAGTTACTTAATTAATGTATTTAATAATGTATTTAATATACTATCTTCTTATGTATTTGTCAACCGGTATTCCGGATGTTTCTTATCTTTATCTGTTCTGCATAAATATATGGTCTGTCTTTTAGATAATCCGCACAAAAAATTTCCGAAAGAACCGTTTCTCTCCTTCTGAACCGCTTTGGCCCTTTAAAAGGCCATTGACGCATTGACGAATTTTTCCTTCCCCTTTATAATTTGTAAAAAAGAAAACATCATAAACCGGAGGGATTCTTCTATGGATGAAAGACTGAAAAAACAATTAGATTTTGCCTTGGAAATCGACAAGGAGAAAAATATTTTCCGGCAAACCCATTTGTCCGGGCACGGAAGAAAGGAAAACGATGCCGAACACGCATGGCACATGGCGGTCATGGCCTATCTGCTGAGAGAGTACTCTAATGAAGAGATTGATATCACCAGAGTCATTCTGATGTGCCTCATTCACGACATCGTGGAAATCGAAGCCGGCGATACCTACGCTTACGATACAGAAAATCTGAAAACCCAAAAGGCCAGGGAGGACGCGGCAAAAGAAAAAATCTATTCTCTTCTGCCGCCGGACCAGAAGCAGGAACTGCTTTCCCTGTTCGACGAGTTTGAAGAAGGAAAAACCCCGGAGGCAAAATACGCTCATGCCATGGATAATCTGCAGCCTCTGCTGCTGAACAACAGCAACAACGGCGGGGACTGGAAGGAGCATCAGGTAACCTCAAAGCAGGTATACGGGCGGCAGGAAAAAACCCGGTTGGGGTCTGAGAAATTATTTGAAGTAACTGACAAAATCATTCAGGAAAACATCAGAAAGGGAAACCTGAAGGAATAAAACAGAACGCAGCCATAACTTATAGATATTTTACAGATAAAGAACATATGTTCTATAATGGTTTCATATCCGGAATGCCGGACCTTCCCAGCACCCCATGTCCCACCTGGAGCGCCAAACCTTCACAGTTAAAACCGGAGCACACATTATGCCATCAGAACATCACCTTTACGCTGCTATCGATTTAAAGTCCTTCTACGCTTCCGTAGAATGTGTGGAGCGGGGACTCGATCCTCTCACCACCCATCTGGTCGTCGCCGACAAAAGCCGTACGGAAAAGACCATCTGTCTTGCCGTGTCCCCTTCCCTCAAGGCCTACGGCATCCCCGGACGTCCCCGTTTGTTTGAAGTGATGCAGAAAGTCGCACAGATCAACTCGGAAAGGCTCCTTCATGCCCCCGGCCATGCCTTTGCCGGTTCCTGCTGCCAGGAACCCCAGGTCCGGACTCATCCGGAACTGTCCTTAGACTACATTACCGCCGTACCGCGGATGGCCCTCTACATGGACTACAGTACCCGCATCTATAACCTGTACCTGCAATATATTGCCCCGGAAGACATCCATGTCTACTCCATTGACGAAGTATTCATCGATATCACCGGCTATCTTTCCGCTTACCATATGTCCGCCCATGAACTGGTCGGCAAGATGATCCGGGAAGTCTTTCAGGCCACACAGATCACAGCCACAGCCGGGATCGGTACAAACCTCTACCTGGCCAAGGTGGCCATGGACCTTGTATCCAAGCATGTCCCTGAGAATGAGGACGGAGTCCGGATTGCAGAACTGGACGAAATGTCTTACCGGCGCCTTCTCTGGACCCACCGCCCCTTGACGGACTTCTGGCGCGTCGGACACGGTTCTGCCAAAAAGCTGGAAGGGCACGGCCTCTATACCATGGGCGATATTGCCCGCTGTTCTCTGGGAAAACCCAATGATTTCCACAATGAGGAACTGCTTTACCACCTCTTTGGCATCAATGCGGAACTTTTGATCGACCACGCCTGGGGATTTGAGCCATGCACTATGTCAGATATCCGATTATATCAACCGCAAAATACCAGCTTAGGCGGCGGCCAGGTCCTCTCATGTCCCTATCCTTTTGACAAAGCCAGACTGGTAATCAAGGAGATGGCTGACCAGCTAGCCTTAGACCTGGTCGGCAGAGGCCTTGTCGCCGGCCAGCTGGTCCTCACTGCCGGTTACGACATGGCAAACCTGTCCGCCCCCGGAAGAAAATACAACGGCCCCACCGCCACCGACCGCTACGGCCGCAAGATTCCCAAACACGCCCACGGCACCATCCATCTTCCCTATCAGACATCCTCCGCAAGGCAGATTATCCATGCCGCTTTGGAACTGTTTGACCAGATCGCAAATCCGGGTCTTCTGATCAAGCGAATTTATATTACGGCCACCCATCTGGCGCCAGAAGAATCCGCTAAAAAGACGGAAAGCTTTGAGCAGCTGGATCTGTTTACGGACTATGAGCAGAGGGAAAAGCAACGCCAGGAGGAGGAAGCCTTCCAAAAAAAGGAAAAGCAGCTGCAGCAAGCCATGCTTACTGTCAAAAAGAAATTCGGCAAAAACGCCATTTTAAAAGGCATGAATCTGGAAGAAGGCGCCACTGCCAGGGAGCGGAATCAACAGATTGGCGGCCATAAAGCCTGACCAAGAAAGGAGTATCCCATGAACCAGCAGCCATTCCCCTATGAGGACATTGTCCGGCTTTCCCGCCCCCGCTCTGCCTCCCATCCTCCTATGCCGGCCGCCGGCCGGGCCGCCCAGTTTGCCCCCTTTGCCGCCCTGACCGACTACCACTCTGCTGTCCGCGAGGCGGCACGTTTTACCGATGAAAGAATCGAACTGGACGAAAATGCCAAAGCCATCCTGGATGAAAAGCTTCTGCTTCTGCAGCAAAAGCTTTCTTCCCACCCAGAGATTACCATCCTGTACTTTCAGCCGGACGCCAAAAAAGCCGGCGGCTTCTATACCCATGCCACCGGCTTTTTAAAAAAAATCGATTTGTATCAGCGCAGGATTATCCTGCAGGACGGACTTACTGTTCCCATGGATGATATTATGGACATCACCGGTCTAATGTACTGACTCATTTACTTTCAGCCAAATGACACAGAATGAAGTTTATCCTGTGTGAAACATAATGGAAATCGGTGTGGGTCATACCGGAAGGATAGCGTCGGCCCTAATGCCCCTTTTCTCCAATACCACCGTCTCATAAGGCCTGAGTTCCATCCTTCCTTCATCCGCTTTGCATCCTTCATAATTTCCCAGAAGCTTTTCATACCTTGCTCCTGTCCCGGCTTTCAATACCGGCACGGACATTACGACTTCCCTTCCTGTCAGATTGTTCACCACCACCAGTTCTTCTTCCCCAAGCTGTCTTTTGTACGCCAGCACGTCCGGATTTTCCTTTTCCAAGAACGCAATACTCCCCTCCGAGATCACAGGCTTTTCTTTCCTCAGCCTTATCAATTCCTTATAAAAGGAATAGATGGAATCCTTATCCTCCCTCTGGCCCTTCACATGAATTGCCCGACAGTTATCTGCCATTTCGATCCAGGGAGTGCCTTTTGTAAATCCTCCCCTCTCCTCCGGTGACCACTGCATAGGGGTTCTGCCGTTATCCCGTGACCGGGCCGCCAGAACCGACAGCGCCTCCTCTTTCGTCTTCCCCCGGTCGAGAAGAATCCGGTAATAGTTCAGGCTTTCCACATCCCGATACTGTGAAATCTGGCGGAAATGAGGGTTGGTCATTCCGATCTCCTCTCCCTGGTAGATGTAGGGCGTTCCCCTCATCAGATGGATGGCAGCTGCCAGCATTTTGGCAGATTCCCTCCAGTATCTTCCCTCATCGCCCAACCGGCTTACAATACGGGGCTGATCATGGTTGCACCAAAACAGGGCATTCCAGCCATTCCCCCTTTGCATTCCCAGCTGCCAATCCTCAAAAAGCCTTTTCAACGCCATCCGGTCCGGTTCCATCAAGGCCCATTTATCTCCGCCCTTATAGTCTACCTTCAGATGATGGAAGTTAAAACACATGGACAATTCCTTCTCCTCGGGATTGGAAGTGGAATATTGGATGCAATCCTCCAGATGAGTGGATGACATTTCACCCACCGTCACCATGTCCTCAATCCCTGTGTCCCGAACCAACTCTCTCAGATATTCATGGACATGGGGGCCGTCCGAGTAGAACCTTCTGCCGTCTCCCTCCTGGTCATCCTCAAATTTCTTCGGCTTAGATATCAGATTCACCACGTCAAAACGGAAGCCGCGGATTCCTTTCTTTTTCCAGAAAAGAACCACCTTTTTCAGTTCCTCCCTCACCTTCGGATTATCCCAGTTTAAATCCGCCTGGGTCACATCAAAAAGGTGAAGGTACCATTTGCCAAGGGATGGCACATATTCCCAGGAAGGACCGCCGAACTTAGACTGCCAGTTTGTCGGCGCCTTTTGGGGTGAGCCTTCCTGAAAGATATAGTAATCCTGATACTCCTTTTCCCCTGCCAGCGCTTTCTGGAACCAGGTATGGGTGGTAGAGGTATGGTTGAAAACCATATCCAGCATCAGTCCCATTCCTCTTTTGCCGCTCTCCTGAATCAATTTCTCCATATCCTCCATGATGCCAAACCGAGGATCAATGGCACAATAATCCGTCACGTCATATCCATTGTCCTTCTGTGGAGAGGGAAATACCGGTGTAAGCCACAGATAAGAAACTCCCAGTTCTTTTAAATAATCCAGCCGTTCCAGGATTCCCTGCAAATCTCCCACCCCGTCTCCATTGGAATCCTGAAAGGACTTGGGATAAATCTGATAAACCACCTTGTCTTTAAAGTCTGCCATTTTTCCTCCCTTCTGTGCATGTTTCACAGCACAAGCTTCCTATCCCTCAAACGTCAAAATTACGGTTTCTTTCTCCGTCACATCCATCCCGGTATGGAATTGAATGTTTTTTACATCCCCCTCATTGGGAATCACGCAAACAGTCACATCCCGATGGCCTGCCGCTGCAATTTTTTCCCGGTCAAAACGGATCAGAGGGTCGCCGGCCTTTACCTTCTGGCCCATGGATACAAAATATTCAAATCCATCCCCGGCCATATCCACAGTATCGATTCCCACATGCAGCAAAAGTTCCACTCCGTTTTCCAGTTTTAGCCCGCAGGCATGCTTAGAGTCACCCATCAGCGCCGCCACTTCCCCATCCGCCGGGGCATATACCATGTTATCAGTAGGCAAAACTGCCAGGCCTCTTCCCACAATACCGGCAGAAAACACACCGTCGTTTACTTCCTCTAAGGGAATGGCCCTTCCCCGCAGGAACGACACCAGATCTGCTTTTCCAGCAGTATTCACGCCAGTCATCTTCCCATTATCATCCGGTCCGTTTTCTGTCCCGTCATTTCCCATGGCAAGCCGTTTCTTTCCTACCAGGATAGTCAGTACAAAAGGAACTGCCATCGCAATTGCCATACACAACGCAAAACCCATCATGGATGCCGGCCGGATGGAAAGGATTCCCGGAAGTCCGCCTACTCCGATTGCATTAGCTGTGGTAGAGGTTGCCACACAGACAACTGCCGCTATACCGGAACCGATCATCCCGCACACAAAGGGAAATCCCTGTTTTAAATTCACTCCGAAGATCGCCGGCTCCGTCACTCCCAGATAACAGGAAATACATGCCGGTACATTCACCTCCTGGGCCTGGGCATCCTTTCTCTGGAGGACGATCATTCCCAGAACCGCCGAACCCTGGGCGATATTTGACAGGGCGATCATAGGCCACAACATGGTTCCGCCATAATCAGCTATCAGCTGAAGGTCGATGGCATTGGACATATGATGAAGTCCGGTAATCACAAGAGGAGCATACACCATTCCAAAAACAGCGCCGAACACCACCTTAAAGGAGCCGGTAATTCCCGCATATACCACTGCGGAAACTGCAGAACCGATCTTCCAGCCGACGGGCCCCAGCACAAAATGAGACGCCATCACTGCCAGCAGAAGGCTGAAAAAAGGAACTACAATCATGGAAACCACCTGAGGAGTGATTTTCCGGAAAAACTTTTCCAGATACACCAGGGTAAAGGCCGCCAGAATCGCCGGAATCACCTGCGCCTGATAGCCGATCATATTCACCTGGATAAATCCGAAATTCCACTTGGGAATATCCGCTGCCGCCGTGCCGGCCACCGCATAGGCATTCAACAGCTGTCCGGATACCAGCGTAAGGCCCAGAACGATTCCTAACATCTGGGTGGTACCCATTTTTTTCGTCACCGACCAGCAGATTCCTACCGGCAGCATATGAAATACCGCCTCGCCGATCAGCCACAGAAAGCTGTCAATCCCGGCCCAGAACTGGCTGATATCGCACAAGGTCTTAGTGCCGTTCTCAAACAGATACAGGCTGTCAATACAGTTGCGGAAGCCAAGAATCAGGCCGCCGGTGATAATAGCCGGAATCAGCGGAGCGAAAATCTCTGCCAGCGCCGTGACAATTCTCTGCAGCACGTTCTGGTTCTTCTTGGCCGCCTGCTTCACTGCATCCTTAGACACGCCCTCAATTCCTGCCACCGCAATGAAATCATTGTAAAAGTCAGAAACCGTATTGCCGATAATCACCTGAAACTGCCCTGACTGGGTGAAGCTTCCCTTGACCACTTTCATTGCCTCAATAGCCGTGATATCCGCCCGGGAAGGGTCCGCCAGCGCAAACCGCATCCTGGTCATACAATGTGATACTGCTGCTATGTTCTCCCTGCCGCCCACCAGGCCAAGCAGCTGCTTCGCGTCTTCTGCATACTTACCCATGTTTCGCTCCTCCATTTTCCTTTTTGTTGCATTTCTGCCGGTTGGTTGCTTTGTTGCATTTCTGCCGGTTGGCCATTTCCTGCTGCCTCACTTTTTTAATCTGCGGCAGCCAAACCGTTTTGTTTCAATCCGTTCGCGCAAACTTGTTTAAACATGTTATACTTCTTTTATATCACACTTGTTTAAACATGTCAATGCTCTTTTTGGAATTTGTTTAAACAAGTTTGCGATTTCCCTTGACTTTATGGTTCCAGGTCTTATAATACATTTAGAATGCCTTTTCAAAGTTGCACAGATTTATTACCAGGATTTAAGCTGCAGGAAAATTTCATGAAGATTGATTCGGCTTGAAGGTATCTTAGAATTACATACTTGCCCCTGCCATACATTTCAACGAAAGGACTCAAACATGCCAAAAAGCAAATACGACACCATATACAAAGATTTAAAAAGAAAAATAGAATCCAACGAATATGCCAGTCAGGAACTTCTCCCTTCAGAAAACATCCTGATTCAGACTTATGACTGCTCCCGGAACACGGTCCGCCGGGCTGTCAGCCGTTTGGTCACTGACGGCTATGTCCAGACTATGCAGGGAAAAGGGGTTCGCAATATCTACCAACCCACTCCTCAAACCGCATTTACCCTGGGGGAAATCGAAAGCTTCCGGGAATCTGCCATCCGCAACGGCCGTGTGCCCTCCACAAAGGTTCTGGTATTTATGGAAATTACCGTCAATGATTCCCTTTCCGGAAAAACCGGATTCCCGGCCGGAGCCGAAGCCTACTATATCCAGCGGCTGCACTTTCTCGACGACATGCCCCTGATCATCAATCATAACTATTTCCGGAAGGAATGCACCCCTGGCCTCACAAAAGAAATTGCAGAAAATTCCATTTACCAGTATCTGGAACAGGACCTCCGCATGGCCATCGTCAACAGCCGCCGTGTCATGACGGTGGAAAAAATCACCGAAATTGACGAAAAATACCTGGAACTGAACTCCGAAGAATACAACTGTATGGCTGTCGTCAGCAGCTACACCTACAACAGCGACGGTATTCTGTTTGAGTTCACCCAGTCCCGCCACCGGCCGGACTATTTCCGGTTTCAGGACAATGCGGTGCGAAGATCAGGCGCCTGACGGCTGCATATTTCCCTGATCAATGGGCGTCCAGAAAGCCTTCCCCATAGGTTTCCTTCGTCTCTGACACCACCACAAACGCCCGGGGGTCATGGGCATAGGCAATCTCCTTTACCAAATAGAACTGCTTCCGGTCAATGACACAGAGCAGGGTCTCCCTCTCCTGCTTGCTGAAGCCTCCCACGCTTTTGAAAAGTGTGGTCCCCCGATTCAGCCGTTGCATGATCTCCTCTGCGATTTCCCGGTTTTTTTCCGAATGAATCATTACCATGGCCCCCTTATTCATCCCATAGAGAATAGCGTCTATGGTCTGGGTAGTCGCCACCATGGAGATCAGGCCATAGAGGGCCGCCTCCAGCTTTCCAAACACCAGGACGGAAGCTGCGATCACCACAGCGTCCGTCATCATCAGCGCATAACCGGTGTGCATGTAGGGGAAACGTTTCTGCAGCAGCTTTGCCAGAATATCCCCGCCTCCTGTGGTGGAATCCCTCATAAAGATCATGGCCATCCCCATTCCTACCAGAATTCCGCCGAAAACTGAGGAGAGCAGCTTGTCTCCCACATACTGGGGAAACAGAGGCGTTACCACGCCGTCCAAAATCAGCGACATAATCAGAACCGTCTGTATGGTCTTCCACGTCATTCTGCGGTTCAGGCACACATAAGAACTGATCAGAAGAGGGATATTCAGCACCAGCGCCATGGTGCCTACCGGAACTGCCGTCAGATAATTGACCAGCAGTGCCATGCCCGACACTCCGCCAGGCGCAATCATGCAAGGTTCAATAAAACACCACACCCCCAATGCCTGGAGAAATGCCCCTGCAAGATCATAGATCAGATCTTTTCCCCGTTCCTTCCAAACTACCTTCATCTCTTCTCATGCCTCCCCGGAATATATATTCTTCGTACCTCTGCCGTCATTTCTGCTGGCAGAAAGAAAAAGAAAAGCAGGAACCCAAGGCCCCTGCCCTCTTACTTTATCAGATTTCCATTTTTTGCTTTAATTATACTACTTTCCGATTCAATTATCTACTATAATTTAGAGGATGAAAGCCTTTTGAAAACCTTTTCATCACAGCACAAATGACAACACCAGATTAAACGCCATGGAGGATAATACGCTCACCGGCACCGCTACAAAGAGCAGCTTCGGGAACATTTCATTTCGCTCCTCCTCTGTACTGCAAGAGCCAAGCACCAGGCTTCCCCCGGAGGAAAAGGGTGAGATTGCCGAACTCTGAGCCCCGATGACAATACAGGCAAACAAGGTCAGCGGACTGATTCCTGTCGTTCCTGCCAGAGTCGGCACCAGCGGGAACAGAGCCGGGCAGACCACTCCCAGAGTGCTGGAGAAAAAACTCATGATGGCCCCTATCACACTGAAGGCAATCGGCACAATCCAGGCAGGCAGGCTGCTTCCCGCCCAGGCCGCCAGAAGATCGATGGTGCCGGCCTCAATGGCTACATGGATCAGCATTCCCACTCCGCAGATCATGATAATCGTATTCTAGGGCACTTTGGCAATCACATCCTTCGTCTTCATTCCCATGACAAAGCAGCCAATCAGATAGGCAAATACAATGGCAAAAAATCCTGTGTTGAATTTTTTCTTATATCCTACTGATTGAAGGCTCCATTGACCTGGCTGTGGTGGCCCTGCCTTTAACACGTCTGACCCACGAAGTAGAATTTATTAAGAAAGATGAGATTTTTATTGTCGCCAACCGAAATCATCCGGTTATGCAGTTCGCCCATAAACGGAAGGACTCTTCCTATTGCTGGATCGACCTGCAGGATACGGCTCCCTTTGAATATATTTTAAGCGATTATGATACCATACTCGGCAGCACCAGCCGCCGCCAGTTCCAGAAGGCAGGCATGAAGCCCATCGCCTACAACACCAACATTTCCGCCGACTTAGGCGCCTCCATGGCCCGGGCCGGACTTGGCCTTGCCTTCACCTACCACTCCTGCGCCGAGGATTATCCGGATACCGTGTATCTTTCCATCGGGGAAGAAGGCGTATTTTTGGAACTGGCGCTGGCACATCCCTATTCTACCTATCAGTCCAAAGCTGCATTGGCATTAGGGAAGGTGATTCGGGAGGTGTTTGCATAAGCAGCATTTCTCTATTTTCTTGCAGGATATATTTTTGCCTCATTTCCTTGCAAGATACATTCTCGCCTCATAAGGCCGCAGCATTTCGCCTCCTGCGTCCTTATAATTGCTTATTACCAGTTCCATGCCTTCCCACTCTGCCTGCAGGCCGCAATCTGCCTGTTCCTCAAAAAAATTGCAGACTACCAGCAGGCGATGCTTTTCATCCTCCCGGACATAGGCAAAGATCTGTTCACTGTCCTCTGCCAGCATAAAAAACCGGCCGTCTGCAAAAACAGAATACTCCTTGCGCAGATTCACCAGATATTTATAGCAGCTATAGATGGAATCCGGGTCATTTATCTGATCTTCTGCATAAATTTCCCGATAATTAGGATTTACCTTCATCCAGGGAATCCCTTTTGTAAATCCCGCCTGCGCCTCCCTGCTCCACTGCATCGGTGTCCTCGCATTATCACGGCTTTTGGCATATATCGATTTCATGATCTCCTCTGGCGGATACCCCTTTTCCAATCGTTCCTGATACATATGGAGGGTCTCAATATCCCGGTACTCCCCGATCTCATACCGGATATTGGTCATTCCCAGTTCCTCTCCCTGGTAAATATAAGGAGTTCCCTGCATTCCATGAAGCAAAATCGCCAGCATTTTCGCGGATTCCGCCCGATATCTGCCGTCATTTCCCCACCGGGACACAATTCTGGGCAGATCATGATTGTCCCAGAACAGGCTGTTCCAGCCGCATCCATACAATTCTGTCTGCCATTTATTTAATACCTCTTTCAGCCTCCGAAAGGAAAGCTGTTCCAAATCCCATTTCTGGCCGCCCGCCTGCTGGTCCAGTTCCATATGCTCAAACTGAAATACCATGGAGAACTCAGAGCCATCCGGATTGCTGTATTTTCTGGCAATCTGGGGACTGGCGCCCCAAGTCTCTCCCACTGTGATTAAGTCTCCCTTTTGAAACGTCTCACGGCTCAACTCCTGAATAAATTCGTGAAGCCTGGGACCATTGCTGGTAATTTTCCTGTCCGGCTCCTTGGCAATCTGGTCAATCACATCCAGACGAAAGCCGCCAACCCCCTTGTCCATCCACCATAGAATCATATCATAGATTTCCCGGCGCACCTTAGGGTTCTCCCAATTTAAATCCGGCTGCTTTACGGAAAACTGATGAAAATAATACCGCCCCGTCTCCGGCACCCACTGCCAGGCCGAACCCCCGAAGCAGGCCCGCATATCGTTAGGCAGCTCTCCCTCCACTCCGTCCCGCCAGACATAATAATCATGAAATGGATTGTCACGGCCCTTTTTAGCCTCCTGGAACCAGGGATGTTCGTCCGAAGTATGATTGAGCACCAAGTCCATAATAATCCGTATTCCCCGCTGTTTCGCCTTCTCAATCAGTTCTTCCATATCCCCCAAGGTTCCAAACATTGGATCAATGTCCCGGTAATCCGAAATATCATAGCCGTTGTCATCCTGAGGCGAACGGTAAACCGGGGAGAGCCATACTGCATCAATGCCTAAATCCTCCAGATAATCCAACCGGTTAATAATCCCCCGGATATCCCCGATTCCATCACCGTTGCTGTCCTGAAAGCTGCGTGGGTAGATCTGATAAATTACAGATTTTTTCCACCACGGTTCCCTGTTTTTTGTCATTGTTTTCACCATTCCTTTCTAATATTCTTCTCTGGCATTCCTCTCTGATATATACCCCACCCACAAAACCATCGGCTTATGCCTGTTTTCTTAAAGTAACAGCTTCACCCCTGGATACTGCAGAGCATTCAGCAGCGTGCCATGTCCAAAGCAGTGTGCCATGTCCAAAATAAATAAATCGTGTAACATATTGAATCTTGTATACTTTCATGGTATCATATTATCGCCATATATCAAAAATGAAGGAGAATACCAATGAGTAGATATGAATTTACAAAAAATTTGGAAACAGGCAATGCAACAATAGACAATGAGCATCGGGAATTGATCCAGGCAGTGAACAAATTGCTGGAGGCCTGCAGCGCGGGCAAGGGACGGGCTTCTATGGATGAAACTATCAAATTTTTAAATAGCTATGTGAACCAGCATTTCTCGCATGAAGAACAATTACAGAAGCAACGCAGCTATCCCGGATTTACCGCACACAGAGCCTTCCATGAAAAATATAAGCAGACACTCAAGGAGATTACATCTCAAATATCGATATCCGGTCCGACGATTGAAGAATTGGGGAAGCTGAATAAGCATATCAGCCTCCTGATGTCCCATATCAGAACGGAAGATAAGAAACTGGGTGCGTTTTTAAGTCAATCATAAAATCTGTTTCGCCTTTAAAGCGGCCGGGCCAGGCCGCTTTAAAGGTGAAACGTAAAATTCTCCGTTAACTCCCGCAAAAGCAGGATTGCCATCGATTGGGATACGCCAAGTTCCATTTCTACATCGCTGCGGACAATAGATCCTTTACTGCGGCACAGTTCCAATGCACCATGAATTCGGCCTTCTTTTTTATGATAATTCGCTGATTGGTTCTGGAAGCGATTCTTATATAATTTGGTACAATATCAGTTATCGTTATCATCCCTATTTGTTTCTGACTTTTATTTATAAGCAATATTATATCCCTATTTGGTAAAAAATGCTATCAATACTATTATATCGACATCAAATTTTTAATCACCCCGGCAAACTATCCCTCACACACAACGCCCCCCACCCCTTTGATGTCAAGTTATTGCTACGTAATTTTTTTCATTTTTTTAAACCCAAAGTCCACAAATCCGCATAACTTCGTTAGGGTGATGGTAAATTATTGCTAAGTACCCTGAAAATTGATGGAAAGTTATTGCTAAGTTATTTTTGATTACCTAATCCTTTTCTAGTTTTAGCTTCTAAATAGAAAAGACATTATCCTAAAATATCAGCATAATGTCTCCATCTTTTTATTGTTTACTTACCAATAAAATACTATCTCGATTTTTCCTTATTTGAAATTGCCTTTTCTTTTTGAAGCTCAAGTCCACATATTATATCTCTTACCCGTTGATATACCTCTATAAAATCCGGTTTATTCCTTATGCCCTTCATTTTGTTATAGGCTTCATTAAGTTCCGTCACCTGTGTTTTATATACTTCAAAATTTCCCAGTTCTCTGCCAGTTTCACTCCATATCTCGTACAATTTGTCTGTGTTAATTTTTGTAATAAAAGACATTACATAAATATCCAACACATCTTTCATTCTTCGACATACATTTTGACCCGAAATTGCATATATTTTATCTGATAGCATTTTTGACAAGCTGGCACCTGTAATAGATACTCCATTGACATAGGAAATATAATGACTACAAAATCGATTCTGTCTGACGCTTAAATCAATACTCGCAATTTTCTCTCCCATTTCATTAACGATTTTGAAACCTGCAGATTTTCGTTCACCGAATATCCTAATTTAGGACCATTGCCCCTTTAAAGACAATCGGTATACCTGCATTTAACAGTTCTTCCATTACTCTGTACAAAAATTCCATCAAATCTATACGCATCACCTACTCTTCATAATATTCCAATGCCCAATCTCGATACTTTTCAAATCTCGCATGCAAATGCTCAGGCATATTAAGCCCATCAAAGCTCTCATTGTGTTCCTCGTAATAATTTGCCAGGCTTTCTGTAATGATCTGCTCATCACCATTTTGCTCCAGAAGATCAATAATCGCCTGGTTTGCTGTAGTGCATACTAACCCGTTCCGCTTTTCACACTCAAGCTTCTCCAATGATGGCACCAGAATTTGTTCTGTTCCCTCTATGTTCTGCTTTTTATTCACAAATATTTGTGCTACGCCTCTATAACCGCCATTTGTCAAACCCAAAAAATCTGCCGCCGTATCAAGAGCCAGTACGCATTCTACATTAGCCAATAAGCTTCTTAACTGATCATTGTATGCCATGACAGCCATTTACATCACCTCTATCTCTGAAATATCAATTTATCCCAAATCCCAATTTATATATTTTTTATACGCCGAAAATCCCTTGATTTATTCATTATTATATGCTGGAAATGCCATTTTTTCAATTATAAGAATTTTCTTAATTGGGTAAACTAATTGTCGGAAAGCAATAGGCAGATTACACCTATGACATGTTTCAGATTTGATAACTGTCTTTACTATATTCGTTTTCCACTTTTCTTACAATTCCCATATGTGATTTTTCAATGCCGCTATTTTCTTGATCTGCGGATATGGAATACTGTATACTGGCAAGTCTGGCAAGTCTGCCAGTTCTCCCCGTCTGCCCCTGTTATGCCTTTCGGCTGACAGCATCTGTGTCGCAGAATATATTAATTCTTATTACAACATGCACACTTAGCTTGCCCACTGAGTGTGTATGTTACCATCTACCTAAATTTTATATCAAGTATATTTCTGTTTTGAGCTTTCGATTCTGGTTTTTCATATTGTGAGTACATTTCACATGTCTCTATCCTACTCTAAAAAATGTATTAGCAACATCTCAATTATGCGGTCTGGATTTACGGCTTTCTATTGTCCTCATATCGTAGAATTTTTACCGCCTATTGTATTTTGACATTATTCCAAAATAATTTCCCCCTCCCCTTCTTGATCAAATACTTCAGCATTTAATTTCTCAATGCTATCTCTTTCATGCTGATTAAATTCTTTAATAATTACTTTTATGTACGGAGAAGCCATTTCTAATCGTTGTATATGCATTACATATCTTCTTATATTTCTTTCAAAAACCTCCTCTGAAAAAACAAATAATTTTTCTTGAAGCATTTTAACAGAATATGGACAAAGGACATACCATTTCTCCTCTTTTTTAATTTTTACTCTTATTAAAGGAAGCATGTCATGCAAAAATGTATAAATCTTTTCCCCTGTCTCATATGCTTCTATATCTGGAGTTACATGTGCTTTATAAAATGCGACTTTTTCCTTTATGAAATACTCTTTCTCCTGTTCTGCCGGAAATTCTCCCATTAAAATTAAAATCTGATGTCTAAGCAGTTCCATACATTCATCAATTGAAGGGCGCTTACTCCAGTCATATTTTGTACTCCTTTCCATCATTTGGTGTAAACGTTCAAATGTTTTTCCATAATCACTCTTAATATTCAATTTTCTCTGTGAATCATTCCTTGAATATTCGCCTCTATAACCATGATTATTTTCATTTATATACATCCATACAACTTTTGAAAACAAATATACATCTGATTTTTTATAGTCACATTGCCGAAGTTCTTCCATCACCTCTAACTCTGGTGGCATAATCTTTATTGGACCTAATCGTTCAGTCTGGCGCATAATTGATACTTCACCAGAAATCCATACCAAGCCATAATCAGCCAAATATATTCTCCCATTAAAAACTAATAAGTTTTCAGGCTTTAAATCTCTATACGCCATACCCTTTTTATGTATTTCACTTAGAATTTTACCCAATTCCAACATCTTTTTAAGTTTTCCAATCAAAGATAAACCATCCTGGAGTACAAACTTCTCAGCTTTTGTCATTGTATACCACGCAGGACTTTTTTCTAAAAATTCTTTTGGAAAACTAAAGTCGTATACTGAAAGAACTCCTTCTATTTCACAACTAAGTTCCTTCTGCACTTCTATCTCTTTACAAAATCGCCGATATCTTCTATCACATTCCTCTTTGATGATTTTTTTATTCACTTTAAATATTTTTATAACTGTCTCCCTATCAAAATTGGGAACCAAGCCAACGATACCATTTCCACCCTCCCCCACTTTAGTTCTATTATTTACCTTGCATGGTGCTTCTTTATATTCCTGCATATTCTTCCAACTCTCTTTCCGAATCTGCATCATATAAATATCTCTCACACAGTTTATCATATATATTAGCAACTTTAGGATATCTTGTTCTCACTGCATCAGCATTTTCCTTATATTTCTTTGCAAACCCCCGTTCTTCTACACCACCCGTTGGACTAAAAACACCTCGTTGATTAAATATTCCTGTCACATAAGAGTTCTCTAATCGTTCATCTCCATACTGCTGAATGGCTTCCCGAATTGATTCATGTGGATAGTAACCATCTTCTCCTATCGGTGAATTTGAAAAAACGGTGCCCAAAAGAGAAGTAAACAGCCTCGCCTGATGCTGTTGTCTTAACAATTCCGCAAATTCATCTATCCACTCAAATAATTTTTCTTTTTCTACATTTCCATTATTTATAGCCGGGCAAAACTTCGCATTATAAAATAGTGAAAAAACACTACTTATCACTTTTTCATCTGCACTTTCTTCCCTTTTAACATCCTCATTATCTTTTTTGTAAATAATAGAAACCATCTCTGCGTACATTATCGGTGAAGATTCTAAACATTTCTGGAAACATCTCATATTGTCCCATTCTAACACTCCACGATATGCCAGCTCTAATTTTGCAACTCTCATACGTTCTTTCGTATTACTATATTCACTTTGCAAAACTTTCAATATTTGTCCCAAATCATGCGAAGTCATCGAAGTAACTGTTCCTATTTCTAATGTATACAATTCTTCCATAATTACCAAAATTTCTTCTGGTCGAAAATACTTGACATAACTATGAAGTGCGTCCATTAGAGTCACCTGATCCGAGTACTTCCTCATTTCTTTTATGATAAAGCGGCAAGTTTCTTCATCATCTTTGTGAGAATAATTTCTAAACTTCCAGTATTTCTTTTTTATCTGTTCATTTTCAAAACAAATAAGCGGCATTTCCTCTGCATCAATTACTTCAATCAATAATATACTTATTAAAACTCCTTCGTTTACATGATGTTCTTTTGCAATAGCTACCGCTTTGCCTAGACAAGTTTTATCTTTCCAATATGCGGTTCTCAGATACAAAATCATAATATCTTTGTATGCCTCATCACTAATAAGCAATAAAAACAAATTTTCATCAAAAATTTTATCACTATAAATATCAAACAAATACTTTCCAAGAGTAGAATGTTCACATTTACTACAAATTTCCACAAGTTCCTTTATGTTTAGCCCATTCTCTTTAAACCGCAACACCCCTTCTTCAATTTCTCTTTCCCTTAATCGATCATTTATTTCCCGCTTTTCTTCTTCCGAATAGGGACATGGATGCAGCAACGGAAATCCAAATACTTCTTTAAACAAATACTGGTATTCATATACAGGGTTTTTCGTATTTATACTATTTAGCACTTCTTCATAACCCTTAACCACTTCTTCCTTCATCGCCCACTCTGAACTAGCAAAATATCTATGACGATATATTTCATTTCTTATTGTATTCTTAATAGAAATGATTTCCATGTCATCCATATACGATAATTCGTACTCTAATTTTTCAAAAACTTTCAAACGTAACTCTTCTCCAAAATGATTAGCAACCCCTATTATTTTTATCCAGCGTTCTGAATCAAAATCCATATGTTTTAAACATAATAATAAATATTCTTTATATGCATATCTTAAATCAGCATATGTTGCCATAATAGGTTCCTCAGCCGTTCTATATCTGGGCTTACTTGGAGAACCCACCATATGTGAATTTCTTCCCGGTAACTCATCATAAATCAATTCCCAAATATCATACCCATTATCAAAAGCCTCCTTTGCCAGAAAGTTCTTATCCTCCTGTGATAGGACAGTAACATTACACCATGCACAAAAAATTTGCTTCAAAGTTTCTTTAGGACTATTACTAATTGGATATTTTATCTTTAAATCATGCATCTTTAAAAACCATCTTACCGCCCATGCCGCATATTCTTTTTGTGATAAAAATTGTTCAATCCCCCAAATAAAATGTGTATAGTAATTTGTACCAAATAATCCATCTCCCTTATCTCTTGAAAAGACTTCTACAAGCCCTGTCACATTTATCCACTCATCATCCATACGTCGGATAACTGCTTTTGGAGATGCCTCACATAATATCGAAAAATACTTCGCAATAGAAAGCCACTGATTTAGTGTTTTAATCTCTGTTAAAAGTTTCTCTACCACTCTATCTATCTCTTTTTGGCTATTGACATCCTTTTTATAATACGCTTTCATAACAAAGCTACGAAGCAAGCCTTCCTTCAATGTCCCTGTCCAAAATGGTTTTCCTCTTGGTAACAACCAAGCATAATCTTGTTGCTCCTGTGGAAAATTAAAGACTGGATCTGGCTCAGATATAATTTCTAACACACAACTCACATAGCTCGTCCAACGCTTATCCCCAATTACAACTTTATTATCAAGATAATCCCATGCATTTTCCACACTAGCTAAATGATACACAACTCCACCATGTATTTTAAATCTTACAAAAAATGGTTCCTCTCCTCTCATATATGGTTTTATATCTTCAATTATTTGCTCATACTTACGTCCACATAATTGCTCTAATACAACCTGATCTCCTTCTGCTTCTGTCCATTGTCCACACAAAAGGAGTGGAATAATTAAATTTTCTTCCCCTTCCACCCAATTGGGAACAATATTATATTTTCCACGGATTATTTTTTTCTTAAGTGGTACATACAATCCATGGGTATCTTCTACCATTGCATAAGCCACTTCATGAGACATTCCTGCCTCTTCTAATTTTTTTACTATTGTACTTCTTTTTCTTTTTCTAACTTTAATAGACTCTTTACCTGCACAATATTCCTCTTCCCCATATATAAAAATATTTGTGTTATTTGGAATGGCATATATTTGTTCGGCATTAAACCATGGAATCAAAATTTTCCCTCCTAGTTTTGGATTCTCTTCATTTGCTTGCCTGAGATTCTGCCACTCCTCTTCCTTTCTTACTACAAAGACTACTTTTCCCGTATTCAATCTACGCAGTTCATTCAAGATACAATAAATCGTCTCTTCTTTGCATTGACCTGAAACGTAAATGCATTCATCACCTATATGTTCTTCAAAAATTTCTTTAAAAACCTCATCATCAATCTCAAAAAAAGACAGATTAAGACTAGGATTCGCTGTTTGTTTTGCCAATTCAATTTCTTGTTGATCCAAAGAATAAACTTCAACTTTTCTGCTTTGAATTTCTCTCAGTTGAGTATTTACTAGGCTAATTGATTTTTTTATCTCTGCTAATTGCTTTTCTTCTTGTTCTCGCCATTCTCCCAAATATGCTTTTTGATATACCGTTGGATTTTCTCTTTCTATTTCATGCATAATAACTGTCATAAAATGAGAAATATACCCCTCTGCTTCTTGTGCCGGAATCTCATATCGAAGCATTAAACTTCTCATCTCTCTATGCAAAGCATCTTTTAATAAATATCGACTTCCTTCATCCGTTTTCTTTGCCAATTCTTTCATATTCTCTCTGGATAAAAGATTCGACATATCTTCAACGATATTATCTCCACCCTCTACCTGTTGCAAAAAAAATTCTCCTGCATCAATAAAAAGTTTGCTCCATTCCTTTTTATTTTTGTACGCATTAAGTTTATCGATAGCAGCTCCTAATACTATCTCACCAGTTTTTTCTACTACTTTTTCTTCTATCATAAAACTCCTTTTTCCTAACTATATATTTTTTACTTTTCTTCTTGTTTGGGAACTACCACTGCCATAATAGGAATTGCAACAAGATTTTCTCAACCACGTCCATTGTTATCTTCTTTAATTATGCTTTTATATACCTCTGCTTAGAGCTTTTAGGCTTATCTGGTAATGTCATTTTTAATTTACCCGCACTCACAAGCGGTGCCACCAGACTAATCATTGTATAAGTACGAGATTTACCCGTAAATTCAATTAATTCGGCCCTTGATCTAGGTATTGAGCAGAAATCTAAAATCGCTTTTTCTGATGTTGTATTTTCTTTATAACAGTCATTCTTCATAACCACTTTAAATTCTCCATGAACAACTGAAAAAATTGGCACTGGCAGCCCTGCCTGAATAAACTCTGATCGCATTGTTGGAATTCCGGAATAACGATTTTCAGTAATTCTCAATAGTTCTAACATATTGGCAAGTGCGGCATTTCTTGTCTCTGGATGTACCTTCCCTAGCGCATCAATAGAAATCTTTCCATATAATCCACCGCTATTGATAACTTCCATACGATCTCGATACATCTCTATACGAATCGGTGTGTTTTCCGTATGCAGACTATAATCACGATGCACTAATGCATTTAAAATTGCTTCTCTAACTGCTTTAATTGGATATTCCGGTTTATCCTTTCTCTTCCCATTATCATCTATAATAGTCTTAGTTCGACTATTCTTTCGTACAAATTCAACTGCTTCTTCCAACATATCTGGTATTGCGCCTGTAATCCGCTTGTTATCAATGAAGCGTTCTCCACTTTCTCCTACTGTTCCCATCTCCGTTCCAGGCAAACATACTGCAGTAATGCAGAGCTGGGGAAAGTATGTTTGAGGATATTTAGAAAACGTCATTATCCCAGCCAATGTAGGAACATTACATGCCGTAACTGCCATCAATTCCAAAATTTCTTCATTCGATACATTTTCCGAAAGATTTCTTCTCTCCTGTTTTACCATAGTCAAATAGTCATTTAAACGCTTTTCGTCCAAAAGCTGTAATTTAGCTTCATCTACTGTACGAATATCATCACGAATTCTTTTACGAAAAGCTTCATAACTATATACTTCATATTCACTCATTGGCTCATCAGACTCCCCAACACGAATATAAGAACCTTTGATTCTACCAACGCCTTTATAAAACACTGGTCTTTCCGTAATATCTACACCCGGAATTTCAGCGGATACAATCACTTTATCTTCAATGTCACAGACCGTAAATAAAGCTCTTATCATTGGTTCCATCTGTTTGCACTGCTCTGTTACCTTCTTCTGTAAATCCTGTGGATCATAAACTCCTTTTATTTTATATTTATCATTTTCATCAACGCCAAAAATAATAACGCCGCCTTCATCTTGGTTCGAAAACGAAGAAAGTGTATCATATAATCTGGTTGGACAACCTTTTTCAGCTGACTTTAATTCAACTGTCTGTTTTTCTGTTTTCAATTTCTGTATATCAAAAACCAATTTTTTCAATGCTTCTGCTTGCATAATCAACCCTCTTTCAGATAATATATTTTAATTATATCTTCCAGCATATCTGAAGTCAACAAATTTGATAACTAAAAATTAAATTTGATAACAATTTTTCTATTTTTGACAACTTGTTATCAAACTTTTTCCTCTTGTCCTTTTTAAAAGGAACATTAAGATAAAACAATTTCATCCTTCTTGTTTAATTATATATAACAGAATATAAGTAAGCCGCCTTTATATACTGAATTTTTCTAAATTTAGCAATTATATAGGTATACTATCCCTCACACACAACGCCCCCCACCCCATCTCCGCATTCGGCCACTCCGAAAACCCCGGCAGCTGCCTCGCCCCTCTCCTCAAATAAGCCTTCACCTTCTCCCCATACAAAAACGGGTCATTCCCATTGACGATCCCCCACTGCATCAGAAGCGCCGTGCTGCCCGCCACCACCGGCGTGGCGAAGGAGGTGCCCGTCACGGACCGGTATCCGCCCCCATTCCCGGGAGCCATCAGCCCTACTCCGGGCGCACACAGATCTGGTTTCACCTGATCCGTCAGCCGGGTAAATCCTCTTCCGGAAAAATCGGCATAAGCATTGGTAACGCTGTTATACGCCCCTACTGTAATTACCTTTGCCGCCGAGGACGGAATCGTCAGCGTCGTGTCTGGTGTCGATCCCAGAAAACGCGTAGAAAGATTCAATACCGCCGAGGACGGAAGCCAGAAATCATAGCGGCCCTGTATAATCTTCTGCGGCTGCAGACGGAAAGTCCAGATTCCGCTTTCCACATAATTGCCCTCGTCCGGCACAAAATCAAAATAAATCTCCTGCGCCGCGCTGAAAGGGCCTGGCTTTCCATAATACACCAGCACCTGTGTCCTCCGGTAACGAAACCGCACCGGCCCCAGCTGTTCCGACAAAGGACCCAGCGTCTCCCCGGATGGTGTCTGCAGGCTGACGGTAAACTGATCCGAATAGGCCTTCCAGAGCTGGACGCTTACCCCTGATTCATAGGGCGCCACAGAAAGTTCCGCCACTGCTTCCCCCTTGTCTCCTGCTCCCGATATCCCCTGCTGCAAGCCGCTCCCGCCAAGATTTCCTCCGTTTAGGCTGCCCTGTCCCGCCCTTCCTCTCACATAAGGAAAATTTCCTGACAAATGTCCTGCTGCCGCTCCTTCATTTCCGCTTCCCACCACGATCGTTGTGCGCCCGTAATTTCCGATATCATCCAGAAATGTCTCCAGAAGCCCCGTCCCGTCATGGGAGCCATAGGTATTGCCAAAGCTGATATTGACCGCCAGCGGCATTCCCATATCCACCGCCCGTCCCACCACAAAATCCACTGCCCGCATCAGTTCTGTTGTCCGCGGAAAGCCTTCTTCTCTGGCATTGCCAAGCTTTACCACCAAAAGATCGCTTTCATACGCGACTCCGCGGTAAGCGCCTTCGGACTCCTGTCCGTTTCCTGCCGCTATCCCTGCCACAGATGTACCATGTCCGCTGCCATCTGTGGAGGGCACCAACTCCCTTGCCGCGCCCCGGCTTCCGGTATCCAGCGCCTCATTTATCTCCTCCTTGGTAAATATCCGGCCCAGAGTCTGGTCCCACAACGCCGATATCCGTGTCGTTCCGTTTCGATTGCGGAAATCCTCGTGAAAATAGTCAATCCCGGAATCCAGCACCGCCACCAGTGTCCCCCGTCCGGTCAGGTTCTGCGGCGGTTCCTGGAGAATATTAATACAAGAGGCTGCCTTTGCCTGATTTACGGCAAAAAACAACCTCTTTGGTTTCTCCACGTATTCGATCTGCGGCAACGCACTGACCTGATCAATCAGGCTCTCCGGCACTACCAGAATCGCATACTCATTCCTCATCTCCTCCACCTGTACGCCCATTTCCCGCACCGCATCCAGGCTCCCCGAATATTTTACAATCAATTCCCACGCCCTCTCATCCGGCCGGTATCCGGTCTCCAGTTCCTGCGAACGCGCGCGTTCCTGGGGCGACACCTCCAGCGACAGATTTAAAAGATTTTCCAGCTTCTGATTTGGCATATCGTACTCTCCCGGTCTCTGATATCCCTATCATTATATGATTCCTCCCCTCCGGAAAATTCTAATCAAGGCATTTCTCATTTTCCTTCCCATTTACTCCTGTATCTGATACAGTTCCCCATACTTTTCCTTCAGATATTGCACATAATACTGCGGCTTGAAATCCTCTCCGGTCATATCCTGCAAAAGCCTTCTGCTCTCTCTCATTTTTCCGAACCTGTGAATGTGCCTTCTCAGCGCTTCCCGGATCACCTCGATCTGCCCCTTTTGCAGCAAACCGTCAAAATCAATATTTTCCTTCATATAGTGGTACATCTGAGCCGCAAATGCACTTCCCAGCGCGTAGGACGGGAAGTATCCGAAAGACCCCTGCGCCCAGTGGATGTCCTGCAATACCCCTTCTGCCGGATTTTGCGGCCTTACTCCCAGATATTCCTCATATTTATCCGCCCACAGCTTTGGCAGCTTTTCCACATCCAGGTCTTCCTCAATCAGCATCTTCTCCAGTTCATACCGAACCAGCACGTGAAGGCTGTAAGTCAGTTCATCCGCCTCTGTCCGGATCAGGCCTGGCTGTACCTTATTGACCGCCCGTACAAAATCTTCCCGGCTGACCTTTTCCAACTGTTCCGGAAACAATTCCTGCAGCTTTTTATACACCGGCGTCCAGAATGCCCCATTCCTTCCGATTATGTTCTCAAAAAAACGGGATTGCGACTCATGCATTCCCATAGAGGCCCCCTGCCCAATCAGCGTCTGTGTCAGTTCATCCTCGATATCCAGTTCATAAATCCCGTGTCCGGCCTCATGAATCACGGAAAACAGGGAACTGTCCACCTGCTCTTTATAATGTGTGGTAAGCCGTACATCATGATTGTGCAGGTTGGTGGTGAACGGATGGGCGCTTTCTGCCAGTACCCCTCTCCGGAAATCAAATCCCACATACTCCGCCAGGTATTCCGCCAGTTCCCTCTGTTTTTTTGCCGGATAATCCCCTGTCAGGAAATCATCCCGGATCTCCACACCGCTATTTGTGACCTTCTTTAAAAACGGCACCAGTTCTTCCTTCAAAAGTCCGAAAAATTCATCCAGCTTTTCCATGGAGAAGCCTTTTTCATAATTATCCAGCATCACATCGTATAATTTCTGTCCCTCTTTTGCCTGGTATGCCGCAAATTTCTTTTGGTAGGAAATGATCTCCTTCAAGGTCGGGGCAAATGTCTCAAAATCCTGCTTTTCCTTCGCTTCTGACCATACCCGTGCCGACCTCGCCGCCAATTCCTGATAGGCCCGATATTCTCTGGGCGGAATTTTCTCCAGCTTATCCAGCTCCTCTGACGCCTCACGCACAATCGCACTTTCCGCCTCCGTAAGCCCTGCTTCCCGCTTACATGCCTCTAACAGTTCCCTCACTTCTTTTCCCGTCATGATTTCCTGATATGCTTCCGAGAGCGTCCCTTGAACCTTTGCCGTGTACTCCCCTGCCTGTTTGGGCGCCAGCGTCTCGTTATCCCACTCAAACAAGGTCAGAGCGGCCTGCAACGCCATAGCACGTTCCAGGCGCCGTTCTAACTGTCTGTAGGCGCTATTCTCCCGCCTGCTTTCTTTATTGGAAACTTTCATATCCCATTCTCCTTCCTTTTCCCGCTTTTCTTCTGATCTTCTTTCTTCCGGTTCCGAAAAATTGCCGAATTTCCCGTCAAAACGCGTCCATAACGCTCAAATTAAAAATCAGGGACACCGCTACCAGTGTCCCCGATTTTCTCCTGTTTCATACGGTTATCTGTCCCATACGCCTGCTTGCGGCAAATCCGCTTTCGACAACCTCTTTCCGATCTTGTTTTCCGATTTTGCTTTTCGGCCCTGCTTTCCAATCTTACCTTCTGGTCTTATTTTCTCAGCTCTTCCTTCTCGTGCTCCACCAGGCCTCTGGCATCATCCAATGAGGTATTCAGCACAGAAATCAGATCCTTCTCCGGCAATGTCGGCGCATAATAAAAACCCTGGTGAATGTTACATCCGAACTTTGTCAGAAGGTCCTTCTGATTCTGGGTCTCCACGCCTTCCGCAATCAGCTTTTTGCCTATCCTTTTGGCGATCTGGGTCAGGCCTTCCATAACCGGCATGGACTGGGCGTCCGTCTCCATCTGCCACACAAACATCCTGTCAAACTTCAGCGTATCAACCGGAAGTTCCAGAATCCGGGCCAACCCGGAATATCCGGAACCGAAATTATTCAGAATCATCTCCACTCCCAAGGAAGCAAGTTCCTGCATCAGGATCATAACATTTACATAAGCCATGCTGACCGCATATTCGTCAATCTCAATAGCAAGCTTGCCGGCCGGGATATCATAGGTACGGACTAATCTCCCCACCTCATCCAGGAAGTCCCCCTGCAAAAGCAATACCGGGGAAATCGCAATAGCGATCGACTCAAACTCCGTGCCATGGTCCAGCAGCTGCCGGATCGTAGAAGCCACCCGGTCCAGCGCATAGTACTCTACGGTACGAATCTGCCCCGTATCCTCAGCAATCGTCAGAAACTCCGAACTTCCTACCATACCGACATCCTTGACAAAGATCCTCATGTAAAACTCTGCCCTGGTGAACTTCCCCTTTTTCAGGTCATAGGTCGGACGGTAACGCACCTCTACCTCGTCATTGGCAAAAGCCGTGGAGAGATAGCGGGTGATCGCCTGCCTTCTTAAGAAACGGGTATGTAACTTCATATCATAGACGGCATACTGGCTGCCTTCCATCTCTGCCGCACGGGACACCGCCAGATCCAGGCATTTGAGCATCTCGCCCGCATTGGTGGCATAACCCGGATAAGCGCACAGGCCCAGGCGGATCGAACACAGACAGTCCGTATTATCTACCGTCCAGCTGTACTCAAACCGGTCAATCAGCTGTTCCGCCAGCCGCGAAGCCTCTCCCATCGTACGGTCGCGCAAAATAATGATAAACTCCACGCCCACATAACGGTAGACCTTGCACCGCGTCTTCTGTTCCAGATAATCCAGGATGTTATCCAGCAGTTCCTCGCAGTACTCAAACCCAAACAGTTCATTCATTCGCTTGAAGTTTTCCAGGTACACCTTCAGAACCACTCCATGATACCCAAGCAGAAATTGAGCTTCCAGATGGTTATAGCAGGTCTTACTGTCACTCTGCTTCTTATTCTCCATCAGCGCCTGCTCCGCCGCCAGCCGCTTGGCATCCTCGATCGCCATCGGCTCCTCTTTTTTCCAAAATAAACTCATACCGCTTCTCCCTTGAAAGTTTTGTTTTTCGTCAATCCTACCTCTTCCATTAAAAATACTTTTTGCTGCCCCAGAGGTTCGCTTTTTTCAAATCCAGATATTCATTATAAGCTTTCTCCAGTATCTGCTTCTCATTGGAAAACTTCAGCAGATGGTATGCTTCATAAAACTTATAATAGCCGGAATCTATAAAATGCTCCTCCCGTTGTGGTTTGCTGTAATAGCTGTCCGCCATCATCAGATACCAGTGTACATCCTTTTCCACCATATCCTGGGGAGTACTGAAAGAATAGGAACTCTTTCCGATATACTTGATGATAGAAGCACTGACACCAGTCTCCTCCTTTACTTCCCGGAGCGCAGTTTCTTTGTACTCCTCTCCCGCTTCTACAGTTCCTTTTGGCAATACCCAGCCCTCATACTTATTCTTGTAGTTCTTGTACAGTACCAGGATTTTGCCCCGAAATATAACCACACCTCCACAGCTCGTTGCTTCAATCACTGCAATCCCTCCTGTATGAGCGGCGCAAAAACACCGCCATTGTGGTGTGTCACAAGACTGGTTTTAGTATACCTCGTTTCCTGACAAGATGCAAGAAAAACTTCACCTGGCAAAATACGTATCAAAAATACTCCTGGCCACGGGCGCCGCAACCTGCCCGCCGGAACCTGCCTCTTCCACCACAACCGTGACCACGATCTGCGGGTCTTCTGCCGGTGCAAAGCCAGTAAACCAGGCATGGGTCTCCCTTCCGTACTCAAACTCGGCGGAACCGGTCTTTCCCGCCACCTCATAAGCATCTGTCCTCACCGCGGAGCCGGTTCCTTCCGTCACCACCCGGCGCATCAATTCTGCCAAAGTATCCGCCTCCGCTGCTGTCAGAAGGTTTCCATAGGCCTCCGGCAAAAACCGTTTGATCTCCTCGCCGGCAGCATTTTCCACCCGTTCCACCAGATAAGGTTTCATCAGCACGCCGCCATTGGCAATCGCCGCCGTAAGCATGGCATTGTGGACCGGCGTCATCTGAGTGTTCCCCTGCCCGATGGAAGTCTGCAGAATCTCCCAGGTATCCGCCCCCTCATTCATCGTAAACGAACTTTTGCTGTAAGCAAGGGACAGCGGCAGTTCCCCGTTAAACAAAAGCTGTTCCGCCAGGTCATGCACACCCCCCGGACTCATCTGAAGCCCCAGGGCGGCAAACGCCCCATTACAGGAATTGGCAAAAGCCTGTTCCAGGTTCTGATGTCCGTGAGCATTGCCGTGATAGCAGGAAATGGTATACTCGCCCTGCTCGTACAAGCCGTCACAGTCAAACGTGAAATCCCGCCAGGTATCCGGATTCTCCCGGATATACTCCAGCATAATAATGATTTTAAAAGTAGACCCTGGCGGATACAGTCCCTGAAAAGCACGGTTCAGCAGCTGTGCATTTGTATTGTCTCCGGATATCAGCGCATCCCAGTCGCTGTCTAAGGTGTTGGGATCAAAACCCGGCTTGGACACCACGGCCAGCACCTTGCCGGTATCCGGCTCCATCACCACCACCGCGCCACGCCGTTCCCCCAGAGCGTCTGACGCTGCCTGCTGCAAATCCACATCCAGGGTGGTAATCACATTGTCGCCGATATTTTTCACATTGGAAAGTTCATTGAACGTTCTCTCCGCCAGATTGATATGCGATGTCAGCAAATAAAAGTTCGCCAGGGATTCCAGCCCCGTTTTCCCATGATCCGAATATCCGATCCCATGGGCAAACAGGCTTCCATAGGGATAGACCCTCCGTTCCGTCCCGTCCTCTCCGGTGTCCGTCCTCGCCAGCACGCGGCCGTCATTGCTCAAAAGTTCCCCTCGGACAATCCGGTCCGCAAAACGGTCCAGGCGCGCATTATAGGAATTGTTGATCACATTCTCTCCCCGAAACTGCAGGAAATAGCCAAAATAGCCGATCATACACGCAAATACCCCGGCGATCAGATAGGTGAAAAACAATATGCTTTTATTGGGCTGCGCATCAGGCCTCGCTTTCTTCATAGTCCTCCTCATCATTTCTCTTCAGGATATAAAGCCCCTGAACCACTCCGAACATGATAAATGTACTCAGGGCCGAACTTCCTCCATAACTGATCAAGGGCAGCGTCACCCCCGTAGACGGGATAAATTTGATCACTCCCCCCACCGTCAGAAATACCTGTATGATATATTCCATTCCCAGGCCGAAGGCAATCAGCTTGTAAAAAAGCGCCTGCATTCTCACTGCTACCATCATAAACTGCAAAAAGCATCCCAGGCAGATCAGCAGCACGCAGACGGCAAAGATCCCCCCCAGCTCCTCGGAAATCGCCGCAAATACGAAATCTTTTTCGACCACCGGGATTTTGTAGGGCATCCCCTGAAACAGTCCCATGCCGAACCAGCCGCCGGTCCCGATGGCAAACAGCGACTGTGTAATCTGATATCCCCGGTTGTCGATATCCGCCCAGGGATTTCTCCATGCCGCCACACGCGTTCTCACATGCACAAACAGCCCATACGCCAGCACGGATGCCCCGCATCCGCCCAGAGACCCTGCCAGCAGATAAAACCAGTTGCCGGTGGCCACAAACAGCATGGACAGATAAGTCACAAAAAAGATCAGCGCACTCCCCAAATCCTTGGAAAGCACCAGCACCAGCACATGGGCGGCCGCCATCACCGTCGTCACCGCCACGGTCCGAAAATCCACCGACCGGTAAAACATGGTCGCTACAAAAAACACAAAGCTGATCTTAACGAATTCCGAAGGCTGCAGGGAAAATCCTCCCATACTGACGGAAAGCTGGGCCCCATAGCTGTTATTGCCCACCATCCACACGATGATCAGGCATGCCAGTCCCAAAAAAGCATAAACCCATGGAATCCGGGACAGCTGCCATACCCGGTCCATGATAAATGGAATAACCCAGGTCACAAGCGCCGCCAGGGCGACAATCACAAACTGGCGCAACGCCTTATCCAGAGAGAGGCGCGTCATCATAATCCAGCTCACACAGAGCAGCATGCACATATTATTGACCAGGATTCGTGTCAGATTCCGGTAAAAGATCTGATACAAGCCAATATACGCCCCTAAGAACACCACCTGCGCCAGATAAAAAAGCGCAACTCGTTCATCCTCGGACTTCAGATACAGAATCAGATATGCCACAAAATGCATAAGAAACATGGCGACGTTCTGCCGGCGGCACACCCGTTTCTGCCCCCATTCCTCACGATACCTGAAATAGCTGAAATTCAGATATGTGTAAACTGCCATCAACAGTATCATCAGATACTTTGACACTTCAATAATCACATTGACCATATTCACTCCACGCCGCGCTTAAAATGTCCCCGGGTAAATCCGGCAGGAGGCGCCGCTGCGTCCTTCCCTCTCCGGAAATGATCCCCATACGCATCCAATACCTCACGAATCTGCCCCGGCTCCTCCACAGTAAAAGAAAGGCGCAATGCCCGGACTCCCAGCTTCTCCACCTGACGTTTCAGCCCCAGCAGGGAAAGCGGGTCCGGATTGTAGATGGTATTGTAGCAGAAACGGCAGTGGTTCTTCACCGGCAAACGCTTTCCTGTCCGGTCCTTTATAAAAATCACCTCCGGCTGCCTGCTGCATTCTCCTGTGGTGCGCCGGATGCACTGGGCCGAAACCATAGCGGGAATATGCCCGTAAGCCATAAGTTCCCAATCCCGGCCGGCTCCTTTGCCTGCCTGTGCCTTCGTCAGCCTTTGCAGTTCTCTTTCATTCAATTCCAGCGGCAGCGTCAGCCGTGACGCTCCCATCCTCCTCAGCTGCGTACATGCCCGGCCATTCATCCCGTAAAGATTGGCATCAAACACCATCGGAATCTCCAGGCCCTGCTCTTTTAAAAATTCCGGTTCCTCCAGAGAACGCAGCACCAGTTCATCAAAGCCAGCTTCCTTCAATTCCCGGATATGTTTCTTAAAGTATTGTTCTGCTTTTCTCCGAAAAATATGCGGCAAAATCAGGCCGCATGCCTTTCCTGCCCTCCGGCAGGCAGTTACCGCATCCAGCCAGCTTTCCGCCGGAAAACCACACGCGTCCAGATAAATCTCATCCACATCCGGATGGCTCGCCGCTTCCGCCAGTCCTTCCCTTTCTTCCAGGGAGACATGTAGGCGCAGTGCAGCGTTGCCCGCAAAGGTCCCATCTTCCGGCTGATTGCCCGGCCTGTCTTCCGGCAGGCGCTCCCCATCCCTGCGGTATTGCTCCAGAATCTTTTGCTCCAGTTTTCTGAGTCCCTGCCTGCGCAGTTCGTTCAGTTCTTGTACTGGCAGAAAACAATCCCCCGCAAGATCCACCTGCAAATCCGTAAAGGAAAACGGAGAATCTCCCGTCTTGTTCATCTGTTTGAAAAGACGCTCCTTTGTCATCGGCTGATTCTGCGCCGTCTGAACCACCGCGCCGGATACCGCAGCCGTTTCCTTTCCTCCCGTGCTTTCCAGTTCCAGGCATACCGGCTCGCCCTCCCGGACAGTCAGACGCCCGCTTACTGGCTCCTGCCTCTTTTTCTTCACATATTCCTGGTCCAGATCGGCCAAAAGTCCCGGATCTACCTCCCGGAAGGCAGGCTTTTCCCCAAGCGCAATCATATCCCGGCCATTATGCTTTCGATAATAGCCGTCCGTAAAACCTCCCCGGTCGAATAATTCCAGCAGAAATCTCTTATCCTCCGGGTCCACCCGGTAACCGGCGCGCCCTCTCTCCAGGTACTGATCCACATACTTTCTATATATATGAACCACTCCGGCCGTATAGCGGGGACTCTTCATCCGCCCTTCAATTTTCAGAGAATACACCCCCGCCTCCAGAATATCCGGCAGAAGATCCAAAGTGCACAAATCCTTCAGGTTCATCAGATAACGATTCTGCCTGGGGCCGCGAGATCCTTTTGCCTTATTTGCCTCATAGGGCAGTCTGCATGGCTGGGCGCAGCGTCCCCGGTTGCCGCTTCGCCCCCCGATCAAACTGCTGAGCAGGCATTGTCCCGAATAACAGTAACACAACGCCCCATGGACGAAGCTTTCGATCTCGATATCCGCGTGATCCCGAATCTCGGCAATCTCCTCCAGCGACAACTCTCTCGCCGTCACAATCCGCGCCGCCCCCAGTTCCTTTAACAATTTTGCGAACCGGTACCCGGTAACGGTCATCTGTGTACTGGCGTGAATCGGAAGTTTTGGAAAACAATCCCGGATTAAGGAAAAAACCCCCAGATCCTGTACAATCGCCGCGTCCAATCCCTGACGGTAATAAGGCCGCAGAAAATCAGCCGCTTGCCCGATTTCCTCCTCTTTTACCAGCGTATTCACTGTCATGTACAGCTTCTTACCATGTAAATGCACATAATCAATCGCCCGCAGAAAGTCCTCTTCCTGCGGATTGTCCGCATAAGCCCGGGCCCCGAACCGGCTCCCTCCCATATACACGGCGTCTGCTCCCGCATTAATCGCAGCAGCCATGCTTTCCCAGGAACCAGCCGGCGCCAGGATCTCCACCTTTGGCTTCAACCCGTCTCTCCTCTCTGATCAAAGAGATATCGCCTTTGACTGTTCTCTCTGTCTTGGCTTTTCCCGTTTCTCGCGCTCTTTTTCCATCTTTTCCATCTTCATCTGCGTGGTAATCAGTTCATGTTTCAGACTGTAGATCTCCTTTTCCAATTCTGATTTCTCACTCTCCAGCTGGTTTGCACGCTCTTCCTCCTTAAAATAGTCGTCTGCAATGTTCAGCTGGAGAAGCACTGCCTGATAGTCCGAACTCAAACGGGAAAATCCTTCTTCTTCCCGCAGTTTCCCTATCTTTCCGTTCAGATAAGCGGCAACCTTCTGGAGATACATCTCCTCTTCAGCCCCGCTCAGCTTATATATCTTTCCATCGATCAATACTTCCATCTGGTTCTTTTGATTCATGTTACCTGACCTCTGATCTTTCCTGGCTTTTTCTTTGTAGTTTTTCACATCCGTCGGCAATGCTATCCGACATATGGCATGTCCAGATGCTGGTACGCATGTCTTGTGGCCACTCTTCCCCTGGGGGTCCTGTTCAGAAAGCCATTCATCAATAAATATGGCTCATAGACATCTTCCAACGTCCCCGCATCCTCTCCCAGGGCCGCTGCCAGAGTATCCAACCCGACAGGGCCGCCGTCAAACTTATCAATAATTGTCAATAGGATATTCCTGTCATTGTTATCCAGCCCCATCTTATCCACATCCAGAATATCCAGGGCAAAGTCCGACACTTCCTTGGTGATTGCGCCGTGATACTTGACCTGGGCGAAATCCCTCACCCTCTTGAGCAGCCGGTTGGCCAGCCGCGGCGTCCCCCGGGAGCGGCGGGCAATCTCTGCCGCCCCCTCCTCGTCAATCTCCACCCCCAATACCTTGGCAGACCGCCGGACAATCACGGTCAATTCCTTCGGCGTATAAAATTCCAGCTTTTGCACCACTCCGAAACGATCCCTCAGCGGCGCTGTCAAAAGTCCCGCCCTCGTGGTAGCCCCTACCAGGGTAAAATGAGGCAGGTCCAGACGGATGGATCTGGCTGACGACTCCTTTCCCAGCATAATATCAATGGCAAAATCTTCCATGGCCGGATAAAGCACCTCTTCCACCTGCCGGTTGAGACGATGAATCTCATCCACAAAAAGCACGTCCCCTTCCTGCAGGTTGTTGAGAATCGCTGCCATCTCTCCCGGCTTTTCTATCGCGGGTCCGGAGGTGACTTTCATATGAACCCCCATTTCATTGGCGATGATTCCGGAGAGCGTTGTCTTCCCCAATCCCGGAGGCCCATAAAACAACACATGATCCAAAGATTCTCCCCGCCCCTTCGCCGCATCGATATAGACCTTCAGGTTTGCCTTGATCTTCTCCTGTCCGATATATTCTGTCAGCATCTGGGGACGAAGATTCGGTTCCATCGCCCGATCTTCTTCTGTTATCTCTGTTGTGATTATTCTTCGTTCCATGTTCTGCTTCCTCTCCGTTTAAGATACCAGATATTTAAGGGAAGCCTTTAGTATCGCCTCTGCCGTCATCTTCTCCTCCAGCGGCGTCTGTCTTACCGCCTTGGATGCTTCGGATAAGGAGTATCCCAGGGCAACCAAAGCCTCAACAGCCTCCTTTGCCGCCCCGTCGGCGGCCGCCGCTGGCGGGGCCATCCCTGGCGCCGCCTCTGCCCCGGACCATCCTCCAGGCAGAAGGTCTTCCGTTTTGATGCGGTCCTTCAAGTCCAGAATCACCCTTTGGGCCGTCTTGGGGCCAATCCCCGGCGCCCTGGCGATACTTTTTGCATCCTCGGAGATGACTGCCATCTTAAGGTCCTCCGTCCGCATCGTGGACAGAATCCCCAATGCCGCTTTCGGGCCGACGCCATTCACACCCAGAAGCATCCGGAACATCTGCAGATCCTGTCTGCCCAAAAAGCCATATAGGGTCATAGCATCCTCACGCACCTGAAAGGACGTATATACCCTCACCTTTTCGCCGACAGACGGCAGACGTTCCAACACGGACAGCGGCACATGGATATTCCACCCGATACTGCCCGCCTCCACCACAATCATATCCTCCAGAACCTCTGCCAAAGTCCCTTTTATATAAGAAAACACTATTATGGCTCCTCTCATTTAAAACTGTCTCTGACATCATATCATATCAGAATAACAAGTGCAAGTCAAAGGCACCTGTCGAACAGATTTTCGTTTTCCGTTATTACTGTTTCCGTTGACTTTATATTTTGCCACCGCTATAATCATTTTGTATACCCAATCACAAATATTCTGACAATAAGAACAGGAGTTCTCCTATGATTACTATTCATAAGCCTTTCGACCTGCCTTTTACCTACCCGCTGGAGCGAATCGGCAAACTCGAGGAAATCCTTTTTTTCGATATCGAAACCACCGGGTTTTCCGGCGATTATTCCAGCCTGTACCTGATCGGCTGTACCTTCTTTTGCGACCGGCAGTGGCGTCTGGTCCAATGGTTTGCCGATACCGCCGAATCGGAAGAGGAACTTCTTCATTCCTTTTTTTCCTTTTTAAAAAATTTTCGGATTCTGCTTCATTTCAACGGAGACGGCTTTGACATTCCTTATCTTAAGAAACGTTGCGCCCGTTTTGGCCTTTCCTATGACTTCTCCGGCATTACCAGCATCGATATTTACCGCCGGATCAAACCCTATCGAAGACTTTTGGGATTGGCCAGTTTAAAACAAAAGGCCATAGAATCTTTTCTCGGAATTTCCCGTATGGACACCCTCTCAGGGGGAGAACTGATTCCGATTTATGAAAAATACCTTTCTACCCGCAGCCGTCGTCTCTATGACCTTTTAATTCTGCACAATGAAGATGATTTGAAAGGAATGCCAGCTATTCTCCCTATCCTCAGTTATCCGGACTTTCTGGAACATCCGTTTCGTTTTATCCGCCAGGACATCCGCCAGACATATGATCCCAGCGGCGTTCCCAGACAACTGTTAGAACTCACCTGCCAAAGCGACTATCCGATCCCTGTCCCTTTTCATACGCAAAAATCTCTGGTTCAATGTCAGGCACAGGGCAATCAGTTCTCCATTTTCATTGAACTTTATGAAGGTACCTTGAAACATTATTATCCAAACTACCAGGATTACTATTATCTTCCTATTGAAGACACTGCCATACATAAAAGCATCGGAGAATATGTTGACAAAAAAGCCCGCGTAAAAGCTACTGCCAAGACATGCTACACCAAGAAGGAAGGTTGTTTCCTTCCTCAGTTTTCTCCCATCTGGGAACCTGCCATGAAAAAAGAACCCAAAGATAAACTCACCTATGTCTCCCTCTCTGACATTGATCTGACAGAGGAAGAATGCTTTTCTTCGTACATTGCCCAGCTCTTGCAATACCTTTGCAGCGCATCTGTCTGATAATCGAAAAAGCGGACGTTTGTCCGCTTTTTCAATCACTCTTTACTCGGTTATCTCTGTTGACCCACTGCCCAGCCTATCTTCCCAACTGAAACTTTCCAATCAGCCTCTTCAGAATCTGCGCCTGTCCTGCCAGCTGTTCGCTGGCTGCCGCACTTTCTTCTGATGTCGCAGAGTTAGACTGAATCACCGTGGAAATCTGAGTAATGCTGTCTTTAATACGGTTAATCGCTACTTCCTGCTCCGCAGATGCCGTAGAAATCACCTTAATCTGTTCGGTTACAATTCTTGCTCCATCCACCACAGAGCCTAAAGATTCCTGAGTCAGGTCTGTCAGTTTGGAACCGTTATCTACCATATGCAGGGTCTTCTCAATCAGTTCTGTGGTATCCTTAGCCGCATCGGCGCTCTTCGCCGCCAGATTGCGCACCTCATCTGCCACCACAGCAAACCCTTTTCCTGCGCTTCCTGCACGCGCCGCCTCTACTGCCGCGTTCAATGCCAGAATATTGGTCTGGAACGCAATATCTTCAATCGTCTTGATAATATGCTGGATCTCTCCGGAACAGGAACTGATCTGGCGCATAGCCTCTGCCATCTCCTGCATCTGTCCGTTGCAGACATCGATCTTTTCCCCTACCTGATCGGCTTCCCTGGTAGTGATCGCAGCACTCTCGGCGTTATTGTTGATCTGTTCCGTAACCTGTTCGATCATATGCATCAGATTATCTACCTCAGAAGCCTGTTCCGTAGCTCCCTGAGCCAGGTTCTGAGCGCCATCTGCCACCTGATTGGAACCGGCATCCACCTGGCTGGCAGAAGAATGAATCTGCTCCATGGTCTCGCTCATCTCATGGCCAATCGTCTCAATCGCCCTCTGAATCTGCACAAAATCGCCAATATACTGAATGCTGCTCTTGCTTGCAAGATTGCCGCCCGCCATCCCGTTCAATACATCCGTAATATCCGATATGTAAAGCTTCAGGTTCTTTACGGAAGTGTTTAAACTGTCGGCCAATACTCCGATCTCATCCTTGCTATCCACATCAATATGGAAATTCAGATTTCCTTCTGACAGGCTCCGGCTGGATTCCGTAACCGTCTGCAACGGTTCCACAATCCGCTTCATCACATAAATCACCAGCAAAATACATGCAACCAACGTGATAATCACCGTAACGGCAGCCATCGCCTTTGTCATAGATACCGAACGAAGCAAATCCTTCTGATTATCAGACACCTCGTTATTGGTAATCTCGCCCACCTGATCCAAAAGCCCGACCAGCTTTTCTACGTTTGCCTTCGTACTGTTGAGGTACATGTCATTTGCAGCCTTCTGATCCGTCTTGCTCAATTCCAGTATTGTCTCTGCCGATTCATGGATCGCCTGATGGATCGGCTTCATCTGCTCAATCAGCTGTAATACCTGGTCATTCGGGATTTGGGATACATCCGGATCATAAAACCATTTTCCCAGTACACATCCTGTATAATCCGTACTTCCGGTAAAATCCGTTCCTATGGTAACGGCGGAACACAAATTCTCCACCCATCCATAATGCGCTTTCTCCGCAGTCAGTACCAACGCATGAATCTCTGTCCACTCTTCCGTGGATTTGCTGTTTTTTCTCACTCTGCTCATACCAGTGGTTGTCACAATCCCACTAATAATCACCACAAAAAAAATAAGGGCGATCCGTATCATCACATCCTGTTTAATGCTATGCCTCATTTTCTTCACCTCAATTATTGTTCTGAATACATATTTCCTTGCGCAAACTGCAGGAATAATATCCCGCAACCCGTTATTATCCATCAATCGGCTGACTGTAACAGCAAATCAGCATCGGTGTACAGGAGACAACGTCTCCCATACACCAACGCTGCTCTCCATCTTCTACAGCGCTCTTAGTCTTCTACAGCCGCCTTTTTGCTATTGCTTAATACTTATCGTTGTTCCCATAACTGGTATAGGCAGACAGATCTACATAATTCTCATCTTCGTGCGCGTCGTACTGCGGCATCTCTACCGCTGCGCTGATATTGTTCTGGCCTTCCAGGCGGAACTTTCTCACCAGTTCTTTCAGAATCTGGGCCTGGCCGGACAGTTCCTCACTGGCAGCCGCACTCTCCTCTGCCGTTGCAGAGTTTGTCTGAACCACACTGGAGATCTGGTCGATGCCAATCGTGATCTGGGTAATCGCCTCAGCCTGCTCTTTGGAAGCCTTTGCGATGGAATCCATCATGCTGGTGGCATCCGAGATGCCCGTCATAACCCTTTCCAGAGACTGAGCGGTCTCATCTGCGATCTTCTTGCCATTCTCTACTGCGTTGAGGGAATTCTCAATCAGCACCGCCGTATTCTTGGAAGCCTCCGCACTCTTGCTGGCAAGGTTACGGACCTCATCCGCCACCACGGCAAAACCTTTTCCTGCCGCGCCTGCACGCGCCGCCTCTACCGCTGCATTCAATGCCAGGATATTGGTCTGGAAGGCAATATCCTCGATGGTCTTGATGATCTTGCCGATCTCGCCGGAAGCATTGTTGATATCGGACATGGCATTCAGCATATCCTGCATTCTGCGGTTGCTCTCGCCTGCCACTTCGCCAACCATCTCCGCTTTCTGGCCCGCAACCTGGGCGCTCTCGGCGTTGCGGTTGATGTTGCCGGAAATCTCGTTGATGGAAGCTGCCAGCTCTTCTACGGAAGAAGCCTGCTCCGTAGCGCCCTGGGACAATGCCTGCGCGCCGGAAGATACCTGGTCTGATCCGGAAGACACCTGGTCTGCGGAACGGTTCAGCGTGGAAAGGGTATTGTTGAAGCTGTCCTTAATCATCCTCATGGAGTGAAGGATCTTCTGGTAATCGCCGATATAAATCTCCGGCACTGCTGAATGCACGGTAAAGTCGCCGCTCGCCATCGAACTCAGCACAGTCTCGATATCCTTGATAATCGAACCTACGCCGTTGGACACTTTGCGCATGTTGGACGCCATGTCGCCGAACTCGTCGCTGGAATCATAATTCACATCTGCAGAAAGGTGGCCCTTGACCATCTCCCCCATAGCCTCTTCGATCCTCTTCACCGGGTTCAGGATATTGTTGGTCAGCGTAATCGCGATCACGCAGGTGATGATGAAAGCAACCGCCGCAATCAAAACCGCCATCGCCATAAGCGCATTATCCAAAGCCATCGCCGTATTATAGACGTTCTCACACTCCGCCTCGATATTGGCAAACGACGTCTGGAGAATGGTGGCGCACTCTTCCGTCATCGGATTGTACTGATTCAGCAGGACCTCCTCTGCCATCTCATCTCCCTGGGAAGTGTTCAGCCGGACATATTCAATGATCTGAAGCCGGTAGGTCTTGGCTTCATCCAGCTTTGTCTCAAAACTCTTCAGCAGAGATACGTCGCCGTCGTAATTGGAATAGATCCATTGCAGGTTTGCGCGGACATTATCCATGTACCGGTTCACTTCCGAAATGTTCTCTTCCCTCTCTGAGGACTCCTCGCTCATCACGCTCATCATCAGTTCTTTCAGTGCACGCTGCAGGCCAATCCGCATCTCATAAATATTCGAGATCACACGATAATCTTTCTCGTAAAAACTCTCATACGATGCCTTTGACTTGGCAATCCCTACACTAGCGGCAACTACCGACACAAGAAACAGAGTCAGTATTATGCCAAAAGACACTAGAAACTTTTTACCAACCTTTAAATTCTTCATTTGTTGCTCCTCCTTGTTGAGCCTTCATTTCCGGCCGCTGTCTGGATATTGCCTGAGGGCCGCCATAACACACTCTTTTATAATATCTCGGCACATTTTCGCTTTATATAATATAAAATGCAAATTTTTTTTAAAAAATTTGCATTTCCCTTAATAATCTGCTTTTTCCGCCGATATTGTAATCAGTATGTTATGGTCTGGTATGCTTTTTTGCACAGCACAGGACTGTTTTATTTTCATGCAAAACATTAAAAAGGATAGGTGGTGTATCGAATGGATAACGGTATGGAAGGTATGCTTGATACATATCTTTTTGAGACGAACTCCCTGTTGGACCAGCTGGACGAGATGCTTGTAAAGGATGAGAAGCTAGGTGATTTCTCATCGGACGACGTCAATGAGATTTTTCGTATCATGCACACCATTAAAGGTTCCTCTGCCATGATGGAATTCGGATCTCTCGCCAGCATTGCACATCATATAGAAGATTTGTTCTTCTATATCCGTGACAAAGGGATCGACTCCTTAAGTTCCACCCACAAGAAGGAGTTGTTTAACCTGATGTTCCGTTCAGAAGACTGTCTGCGCGGGCAGGTTGAGAAGGTGGAAAGCGGAGAACCCCTGGACACAGATATGGATGCTTTCGCTTCCGAAATCAACAACTTTTTAAAGAAGATCAGTAATGCGGGCGATGCAGCGGAGGAAAGCGTCGACGCCCCGCAGGAGGCTTCCGATGCTGCGGCCGATGCCCCGGTCTCCAGCGGCGCCACGGATGGGAATCTGCCCGCCGATGCCAGCGCCGTATGCTTTGTCCATGTGTTCCTTGACGAAGGGATCGGCATGGAAAACCTTCGTGCCTTTATGATTATCAACTCCCTGAAGGAATGTGAACTGGACTTCCGCTACTATCCGGAAAATATGGAGTCTAATCCGGATACCTGCGCCTCCATCATTGAGGACGGCTTCTATATGGCCTTCGATTCCGAAGAGATGGCGGCCAGCGCCGGGGATCTGCTCCGCACCCAGAACCATATCCGTTCTTATGAATTGGTTATGGTTCCCGGGCCGGAACCGGAACCCGTCGCGCAGGCATCCGCAGAGCCTGCCAAAGAGGCATCTGCAGATGCCGGACAGGCCGCTCCCCCGGCCGAAGCTGCCCCCAAACAGCAGGCGCCGGCAAAGCAGGGGACTCCGGTCAAACAGAATTTAATCAGTGTAAATATTATGAAGCTGGATGACCTGCAGGCGATCGTGGGCGAGATTGTTATCACCGAATCCATGGTCACCTCCGCGCCGGAACTCAACCAGCTGAACCGGGACGCATATGATAACTTTATGAAGTCCGCCCGTCAGCTGCGCAAGCTGACAGACGACCTTCAGGACATCGCGATGTCCCTCCGGATGGTTCCCATCTCCGGTGTGTTCCAGAAGATGAACCGCATTGTCCGGGATATGAAGCAAAAGCTTGGCAAGGATGTCCGCCTGACGCTCATCGGCGAAGATACGGAGATTGACAAGACTATCGTGGACAGCATCCAGGACCCGATCATGCATATGGTCCGGAATGCCATGGACCATGGAATCGAGGACGACGTCAATGACCGTATCCGGGCCGGGAAGAATTCCCAGGGTGAGATCATCCTCTCCGCTTCCCATACCAGCAGTGAAGTGGTGATCACCATTGCCGACGACGGACAGGGCATGGACCCCGACAAGCTGCTTGCCAAAGCCAAGGAACGCGGCATCCTCACCAAACCGGAGAGCGAATATACCCGTAAAGAGGCCCTGGGCCTGGTCATGCTGCCTGGCTTCTCCACCAACCAGACGGTTACGGAATTTTCCGGCAGAGGCGTCGGCATGGATGTGGTCAAAAAGAACGTGGAATCCGTAGGGGGCGCCGTCTCCCTTTCCAGCGAGCTCGGCAAGGGGACTACGTTCCTTATGAAGATTCCGCTGACTCTGGCGATTATGGACGGCATGAAGGTGACGGTTGGCGCTTCTATCTTCACCATTCCGATCGCCAATATCCGCCAGTCCTTCAAGATCACCAGCGAGGAGATCATCCGCGACGAGAACGGAAGCGAGATGGTGGAACGCATGGGAAGCTTCTACCCCATCGTACGGCTCCATCAGTTCTACGGCATTGAAACCGAGGTCACCAATTTGGAGGACGGCATTATTATGTGGATCGAATCCAGCGACCGCTCCTTCTGCCTATTCGTGGACGATCTGATCGGAGAACAGCAGGTGGTTGTAAAGCCTCTTCCGTCCTTCCTGAACTCTTTTGAACTTAAGAGTTTCGGTATCGGCGGCTGTACGATCCTGGGCGATGGAAATATCAGCATTATCCTGGATGTTCCGAGCCTTCACACGGCGGCCTTAGAGAACAACATATAGAGAGGAGGAACCTAGCATGTCCGAACAAATTAACGATCAGGAATTTCTGGATATGAACGAGGCTGAGACTGCGGAGGATGAGAATTCCACTGTGGAGCGCTGCCTCACCTTTGAATCCGGAGACCTCATTTTGTATATCAGCACCAAACATGTGATTGAAATCATCAACAATCATTCCATCACTCCCCTGCCCCTGGTGGCGTCCTATATCAAGGGCATCATCAACCTGCGGGGGCAGATCCTTCCGGTAGTGGATCTGCAGCTGCGCATGGGCAAAGGCGGGTCGGATTCTACCAACAACACGTGCATTATCGTACTGGACATCAATTCCATCTCGCTGGGGATTCTCGTGGACTCAGTTCGGCAGGTGATTGACATCGACTTAAAGAACGTGCGGCCGATCCCCTTAAAACGCCAGCAGAAGCTGCTCGACGGAATGGTAATTATGGAAGATGGAAGCGTCTTTATGTCCATCGACTGCCAGGCGCTCTCCAGCACCGATGACTAAGATTAAAAAGAAACAGGAGTAATCTGATGCTGACTTTAACAGACAATGACTTCCAGCGCCTATATACTTATATTAAGAAGAATTACGGTATTGACTTAAGCAAGAAAAAGCAGCTGATCGTCAGCCGTCTTTCCAACACGCTTGCCGCACAGGGTTTTCAGAATTTTTCCGCCTATGTGGATGAGATCATCTCCGGACGCGATTCGGAGATGGTCACGGCTATGCTCAACAAGCTGACGACCAATTACACCTATTTTCTCCGGGAAGAAGCGCATTTCAAATATTTTGAGGAAGTAGTGCTTCCCGATCTTGCCCAAAAGCATGCCCGGGATAAGGTTCTTTCCATATGGAGTGCAGGCTGTTCTTCCGGCGAGGAACCCTACACTATTTCCATTTATTTGAAAGAGTTTTTCGGCGCACAGGCTTCCCAATGGGATACCAGGATTCTTGCCACGGATATCTCCCAAAAGATCCTGAATACGGCCATCACGGCTTCTTACAATGAGGAGAGCATTGCCCCTCTTCCCGATTCCTGGAAAAAGAAATATTTCGTTAAGACAGGAGGCGGACGCTGTACAGTTTCTCCGGAACTCAAGAAAAACGTGATTTTCCGGCCGTTCAACCTGATGGACCCGATTACTTTCAAGAAAAAATTTGATCTGATCTTTTGCCGCAACGTCATGATCTATTTTGATCAGGACACCAAGGATGCCTTGGTCCGGCGTTTTTACAACGCCACGGTTCCCGGCGGTCACCTTTTCATCGGCCATTCCGAGGGACTGACAAAAGCTACCTGCCCTTACGAATACATTCAGCCTGCCATTTACCGCAAGACAGGAAAGTAGGCACGATTTAGAAAGAAGGTTTGATTTCCATGCGCAAGATCCGCCTGATGGTTGTAGATGATTCCATCCTGTTCCGAAACTGGATGGTTCAGAATCTCGGGGCTGACCCCCGTTTTGAAGTAGTCGGATATGCAGTCAACGCCCTGGAGGCCAAAGATAAGCTTCCCGTACTTAAGCCGGATATCATGACTCTGGACATTGAGATGCCCGGCATGACTGGTATTGACTTTTTAAGGGAAGTTCTTCCGCTGCATCCGGTTCCCATTATTCTGGTGTCTTCTCTCAATGTACGGGTATTTGATGCATTGGCTGCCGGTGCCGTTGATTTTGTACGCAAACCGGATATGAACATGGAAGGCGGAAAAGAGGCCTTTCTGAATACCTTAAAATCCAAACTCGCTGCCGGTGCGGATGCCAAAGTCCGGATTCCGGCCGCTCCCCCGTCTCATGGAGACGCCGTTCACGCAGCAGGCGCTGCCGCTTCTGCTCCCACCCATGGAACAGTTTCTTCCCGTCTGCCGGCTCATTTCGGAAACATTGACGTGATTGCCATTGGCGCCTCCACCGGGGGCACTGAGGCCATTTTGGAAGTAGTTCGTCAGTTTCCCGCCAAAATGCCGGGAATCGTGATTACTCAGCATATGCCTCCCGGCTTCACTTCCATGTATGCAGAACGTCTCAACCGTATCTGTCATCTTAAAGTGAAGGAAGCCTGCCACGGCGACAAGGTTCAGTCCGGTCAGATCCTTCTGGCTCCCGGAGGCCTGCAGATGCGGGTCGTGCGGATGGGTTCCGGCTATTCCGTCAGCTGTACCAGTGAAGCAAAGGTCAGCGGCCACCGGCCATCCGTAGATGTCCTTTTTGATTCTGTCGCAACCCATGTAAAAAACCGTGCTATCGGCGTGATTCTTACCGGTATGGGGGCGGACGGCGCCGCAGGCCTGCTGCGGATGCGCAAGGCCGGCGCCTATACGATCGGACAGAACCAGGAAACCTGCGTGGTATACGGAATGCCCATGGAGGCCTATCGCGCCGGGGCTGTCTGTGTCCAGTCCGCCTTGAGTTCCATCCCTCAGGTCGTGATGGCACGGCTGGCCAAAGCATAATCGGGAGTTGATCTGATATGCAGAAACTATCAAGCAATAACCATATTATCAGAAAGCAGGAGTCCGACATCCGGCCCCCTGCTTTTACGGTTCCCAGGGCAGAACCGGAAAAAAACAGGCGGGAAAAGAATCCAACTGTCAAAGGACGCCACAAATGGGGACTTGCCGAGTGGCTGGTAACCGGCGCGATCGCGGCTACCGTTTTTGCCATCACCGCCAGCTTATGGTTCTACTTCCGCCCTTTCACCTCCCAAGACGTGATGATTGCAGCAGAACGCCTGACCTCTCTCGTGTCTGGCTATATCTCCGAAGAGATCCGGGAACTGAAGGAGCAGAGATCCCGGCGTCTGGCCGCCCTGGCGGAAGAAAGGGCATCTTCCCGCGAACGGGCCCTGGAAGGAACCCTCTCTTCTGATGCAAATGAGGACGGCAACCCTGACGTCATCTCCTCTTTAAACCGCACGACAGACCTTGGCCAGGCATCTGCCTTTAATGCCGAACCGGTCTTTCTGCCTCAGGAGGATTCCATTTTCATGTTCATGCTGGACACCTCGCTGGGGCCCATGCTCTACTACAGCCAGGGTGATGTCCGCTGGAAAGACTATCTCTACGGCGGCCAGGACCCGATCAGCCGTTACGGATGCGGCCCGGTCTGTGTCGCCATGGTGATTAACAGCTTCTCTTCCACCAGTGTCAGCCCGATTGAGATGGCTGACTGGTCCGCTGCCAACGGCGGCTATGCCAGGCACAGCGGTTCCTATCACAGCCTGATTCCGGACAGCCTGTCCGCTTTTGGCCTGCAGGTGGAAAGCGTCACCGACCGTTCCGCGGAGCATGTGTCGCAGCTTTTAAGCAGCGGACATATCCTGATCGCGCTGATGGGCCGCGGAAGCCTGACCCAGAACGGGCATTTCATCATTATCGCCCAGCTTTGCGCCAATGGGAACGTCTATATCGCAGACCCTGCCAACTACGAAAACTGTACCAAAGAATGGGAACTCCAACTTCTGTTAGACGAATTAAAAGGTGCCTATGACAGCGGAGGCCCGTTATGGGCCGTCTCGATCCCAGAACCGGAAAAATGAGCCAATACGGATTCGCCCCGATATTGGCTCATTTTTGATTTCTTCAGTTCTTATTGACTGCCAGCGCCTGATCCACCACCGCCAGTTCCTGCGGTTCAAACATTGCCCGCATCACGGCGACAAGGCTCTGATAGCCTGCCTGCATGGCTGCCCTCAGCACAAAAAGCCGGTCCTTAAGCGTGCCAAAATCATACAGGTTCTGTCCCAGGAAAGAAGCCACGGCCTCGGCGGATGCCGCCCCCTCCCGGGCGCTGATCTCATCCAGCAGAAATGCCGTCAGCATCAAAAACAGGGAATTCATCCGGTAACGGTCGGTTTTCAGCAATATTGTGGAGTAATTGATGCAGTCCGCCAGATTCCGGTTGTTAAAGCAGCTGGTTGCCAATTTATCGTAGGTATTTAAAATATCCCCGGACAGGAACATGGACTTCAATGCCGTGCCATACGTTTCCAGCTGCTTCAGCGCCCGTTTCAAGTGCTTTTCCGTAGCCGGATAATTCTCATGCAGGAAGAAATATCTGCCCGCAAAATAGTCAAAATCGCCCTCCTGCGGCAGCCTTCTGATCGCCTTCTCATAGATCTCCATAAAGTTGCTTTCTTCGGTGCTGTAATTCGCATAAAGAATCTCCAGCAGCTTGCCAAAGGTCATAGCGGTCCGGATGGGGTCATGGAATTCCTCCGTATCCGGCATCAGGGAAATCGCCTTGCGGAAAGCCTCCTCCGCCTTTTCCCGGTTATCCGCGGAATAATACTCGTCCCCCAGATACCCCAGCATCCGGTAATCGTCCGGGTTCTCCTCCAGTTCCGCCTGGATGATCTTTAAATTCCTGCCGCTCTTCACCTTCTCGGAATGTCCGATTTCCCCGTACCCCGTATGGAAAATAGACAGTTCATTGACCGCATCCACAAAGCGGAAATCCGCGCCGTTAAGGGAAGCGAGATACTCATGGATCCGGCCCTTATAGCGCAGTCCGGGTTCATTCCGGAAGACACGGGACTGCGTGCCTACTGCCGTGACCTTCCCGTCGTCATCCAGGTGCACCCAGGAAGCCAGGATCGCATGGTAAGGCTTATCCTGCAGCTGCCGGACATAGTAGAGAAGCTTCTTGGCGTCCTCCTCCGAAAAATATTCGTCCGCATCCAGCAAGGCCACCCACTCGTATTTTGCCTTGCTGATCGCAAAATTCTTGGCCGCGGCAAAGTCATTGATCCACTCAAAATGATAGATTTTCGCTCCCATCTGCTCGGCAATCTCCACGGTGCGGTCTGTGGAACCGGTATCCACCACGATCTGCTCCGACACAATCCCCTTGCCCCAGGAAAGCGCTTTTTCGATATTGCGTTCCTCATTTTTTACGATCATGCACTGAGATATCCTCGCTCTCTTGCGCCCCTTCATAATCCCGTCTCCTCTCTTTGTCTGCTCTGTGCCGCCTCTGATTCCCTAAGGCTTTCCCTCTCCTGCGCCGTCAGAAGCTTGGCAGCGGCATAGTCTCCAAAACCGCTGCATCCGGCCCGCTGCGCAGTCCGGATCAAAAACAATTTGTCCTTACAGGAGGCAAAATCATACAATCCGGAAAAAAACCCCAGAACCCGCCTGCCTTCCTCCTGTCCCGGCGCCGCTTCCCCCGGCGCAAGCGTCAGCAAAAGACGGGACAATACCGCTATGCCATAACGGTCATACTGCAGATACGCCACCGCGTAAGTCACACATTTCTGCAGTTCTCCTGCCTCATAGGTGCAGCGCACCAGCAGTTCATAGGCATCCATTACATTGGCGGCCAGAATCAGCGCACGGTTGGAACACCCAAAAGCATTCAGCTTTTCCAACGCTCTCTCCAGGCAGGAAACGGCCTCCTTTGCCTGCCCGCAAGATACGTAAAACCGTCCCGCAATATAGTCAAAATCCGCCTCCTTGGGCAAATGCTTCACGGCCTGGCGGTAAACCTCTTCCACATCCTTCCCGGAAGCCTGCTCCTGCTCCGTCAGAATCAGCAGCAGGCGGGAATAGGTCACTGCGCTGCGCTGGTCCGACTCCGGAAGCCGGGAGGGCATCGCCTTGACCGCACGGCGGTACCACTGCTGTGCCTCTGCCTGTTCCCCGTCTCCCAGGCATTCATCCCCCAGATAACCCATCATCTCATAATCCTGAGGATTTTCTTCCAGTTCTTCCAGGATCAGCCTTCTGTTTCTGCTGCTCTTCGCCTTCCCGGCCAGGCCCTGATAGCCGGTGTGGAAGATCGAAAGCGAAGCCACCACATCCCCGATCTTCAGTTCCCTGCCGGTTTTCGACTCCAGCTGCTCATGAATCCGTCTTCGGTAGCGGATATCCGGCTGATTGCGGAAGAAGCGGATCTGGGTCCCGGAGGCGAAGATCCGGCCCTCGTCATCCAGCTGCTGCCAGCCGGTGGAGATGCCGTCAAAACGCTTCTCCTCCTGCTCGTTCAGAACCTGGGAAAGCTTTGCCGCATCCTCCGGCGTCATATATTCGTCCGCATCCAGAAAGGCGATCCAGTCGCCCTGCGCCTGCTCGATCGCAAAATTCTTGGCGGCGGAGAAATCATCGATCCAAGGGAAAGAGAACACCTTTGCCCCCAGCTTTTCTGCCAGTTCCACCGTCCTGTCCGTGGAGCCTGTGTCCACCACAATCTGCTCCCACATCAGGGATCTGCCCCAGGAAAGGGCACGTTCTATATTCTTCTCTTCATTTTTCACAATCATGCACTGAGATATCCGCACACGCTTTCCTGCCTTCATACAGATCCTCCTTCTGGTTCGCAATAGAAAAAGCCATTTTCCGGCTTTCTGGCTGAAAAAATGGCTTTTTACTTTTCCGTGAACTCCGGCAGTATCCGCCGATCACGTATCTGCCGGAGCGTCCGATCTTACTACTTATCATCCGGTCAAAGCCGGAAATCAAACACAACTGATCTAAGCCGCTATTACTGCAACAGGCTCAGGATGCTCTGCGGTACGGAGTTGGACTGCGCCAGCATGGACTGGGAAGCCTGCAGAAGAATGTTGTTCTTCGTGAACGCCGTAATCTCATCGGCCATATCGGTATCACGGATACGGCTCTCAGCAGAGGTGATGTTCTCGGAAGTAACTTTCAGGTTGTTCACGGTATGCTCAAGTCTGTTCTGAGCAGCACCGAGTTTTGCACGGTAGCTGGATACTGCGTTGATGGCTGCGTTGATGGTGTCGATGGCTGCGTTAGCAACTACGGTACTGGTGCCGGAGATGTTCATGGTCGGCAGCAGGGCAGATGCAACTTTAGCGCTGTTCATGCCTGTGCCCTTCGGGTTGTTCAATTTTGTCCCCTCAGCAGTGGCGATATCAGCTATATACTTATCACCAATCGTTCCATCGTCTTTGATGTAATCTTTTTTCTCTGAACCTGTCAATGTAAACGCATTGGTACCTGTAGCAGCATTATTACCAACTTTATAGCTACCAGTAGCGCCTCTCTCTGCTACATCCGCCCAAATAGCAGCCTGGATACCGCTAGCCGTCATAGCCTGGCTGTTCACGGTGATGGTCTCAGCAGAACTCGGACCAATCTGGAAAGTCATCTTGCCTGCGCCGTTGGTAGCCGCCAGAGGCTTAATGCCGTTGAAGTCGGTGTTGTTCGCGATACGGTCGATTTCCTTCAGCAGTTCCTCAACCTCGCTCTGCAGGTTTCCTCTTGCCACGGTATTATAGGTACCGTTTGCAGACTGGGAAGCCAGGGTGGTAAGACGCTGCAACATGGAGTGAACCTCGGTCAGAGCACCTTCAGCCGTCTGGATCAGTCCGATAGCATCCTGTGCGTTCTTAGCTGCCTGGTTCAGGCCATTGATCTGAGATCTCATGCTCTCGGAAATAGCCAGACCTGCTGCGTCATCGCCTGCACGGTTGATCTTGTAACCGGATGACAGCTTCTCTAAGTTCTTGTTCAATCCGCTCTGGTTGATGCCTAAGTTTCTGTAAGAGTTAATCGCTGCTATGTTGTGTTGAATAATCATAAATCGTTCCTCCTATCCATGATCACTGCTTTTGAGAACTTCCCTGTCCTCAGATCTCCCCTCCCGCGCGGGCCCTTGCACCGGAGAGTCTTGTAAATTTTTGATTTTACTAAAATCATTCATTTTACAATTTTATATATCGTCGTTTTGCGGAAAAGTATAAGGGATTTTTGAAAAATTTTCAATAAAAACCGGTCAGACATAACTCTTAAGTACATCTGACCGGCCAATCTTCCATCAATTATGTCCTGCTGCCTGCTGACCACGCCTTTATTGCAATAGCTGCAAAATCGCACCCGGAATCGAGTTCGCCTGCGCCACCATGGAATTGGAAGCCTGGAACACGATATTGTCCTTGGTAAACAGGGTAAACTCCTCCGCGATATTGGTATCCCGGATCTGGCTCTCGGCCGCCGTCATATTCTCCGAGGTAACGCTCAGGTTATTGTGCGTATGCTCCAGATGGTTCTGCGCGGCGCCGAAGTCCGCCCGGATATCCGCCACCGCCTCGATCGCATTGTCAATAATCGTCACTGACTTATTCGCCTCGTCCAGGCTGGTGAAATCCGTCTCATTCAGCAGCAGCGCATTGCTGCTCATATAATAGCGGGGCACATCCAGAGTCTCTTTCATAGAGGCCCCAATCTGAAGCGTAATCTCGTCCTTCTGTTCCGGGGGGGCGAACGGCGCACCGCCCGGCTTCTCCTTCGCCGCATCAAACAGGGGAATCTCATCAAAATCCGACATCTCCCCGATCCGGTCGATCTCGTCCAGAAGCTGCATCCGCTCCGCATCCAGATTCTCCCGCGCCAGTGTCGTATAAGTGCCGTTCGCAGACTGGATCGCCAGCGTCTTCAGCCGCTCCAGCATGGAATGCACTTCCATCAGCGCACCGTCGCCGGTGGAGGTCATACTGATCCCGTCATTCACATTCCGCATAGCCTGATCTAATGCTGTAATCTGATTCCTCATCCACTCTGAGATCGCCAGTCCGGCAGCATCATCGCCTGCGCGGTTGATGCGGTATCCGGAAGAAAGCTTCTCCAGAGACTTTCTCATCTTACCTTCTGTAATCCCTTTGTTCCTGGAAGCATTGAAGCCTGCAATGTTGTTCTGTATAACCATATTTTCTAACCACCTTCCACCAATACGGTTTTATCTGACAGTTCCGCCGTTTAGGAACCGCTTTCTTTTTACTTCTATCTGTTGATTATAATATCGGCAGGATTTCCGGCTTTAATAAGCGAATCTCGCGACTTTTTTCAGATTTCACGTTTTTCTCACATTTTCTTTTCCTCAGGCATTCTTTCTTTTCCTCAGGCATTCTTTCCCCCAGGCATTCTTTTCCACACATATGCCATATAAAAAACAGCAGCAGCGCATCTCCGATCCGACGCGCAAGCTGCCGCTTTCTTTTCTCTCGTATTCTCTAATTCCATCCGCGTTTTAAACGTTTCACTGCCGGTGCAAAGCCATCCTTTGCCGACATCAGATAGGAACGGGCCGCGCGGTCCATCTGGCCGGACACCTCGTACCAGGCTCCCAGATTATAAGCCGCACGGAAGGAGCCGGTCCCCACGACGCCGCCTGCCTCCGGCTGCTCTCCCAGTTCCAGGCAGCGCAGGTAACTCTTCTCAATATTGGGAAGCAAATCGACATAACGGCCCACATCTGACAGAACCCGCTTCATATAGAAAAGCCCGCATACAAAGCAGAAATCCGACCAGCCGCCAAGTGCAGCCTCCTCCTTCTCTATGATATCCGCCGCCTCATCCAGATGCTTCGGCGTCACCAGGTCCAGCAAGGTATAGAGATAGAGTACGACGCCTCCTGCCCGGTAGCTGTCCTCCTTGCCAGTCAGACGGTAAAACTCCCGGAAATAGGGCAAACTCTCCTCGTAACGCTTCAGATTGCGCAATGTGGACGCCAGCTGGAATACATAATAACCGTCGCCTGGATGCTCGGCTACTGCCTGTTCCAGATACGGCAGGTTCCTCTCCCCCTTATCCGTATAGAGATATCCGTCATGATCTGCCTGAAGGGGAATCGCATAGCAGGGGTAATCGCCCGCCGGCTGCTCATGGATCTTCCCCTCATAATGCACCCCTTTCGGAAGCAGACGGGGAAGGATCGCCGTGCTCACACTGATGCCTTCCTCGTTGCGGAAAGAATCGTATCTCGTGATGCACCCCAGCCACATTCCTTCTCTTGCCTGAACGATCTCCTCCAGCTTATCCCTGGTGACTGCCCTGAGATATTCGTCCCCATCCAATACCAGATTCCAGTCCGCATCCGACTGCTCCAGCGCATAATTGCGGGCGGCGGAAAAATCATTCACCCAGGTAAAGGAGAACACCTTTGCCCCCATCTCTTCGGCGATCTCCACGGTCTTATCTGTGGACCCGGTATCCACCACAATCACTTCGTCCACCAGATTATCTACCGTGCGCAGACAGCGCTCCAGAGATCTCTCTTCATTCTTCACAATCATTACCAGATTTATTTTCACGTCATTCTCTTCCCTTACTGTTCTGTTTTTTTACCTGCTCTGCAAAAACAAACTTCCGGATTGCCGCCTCCGTATCTGCCGGAATCCCTACAAACTGGCAGCCATAGCCAAACTCTCCCCCCACCAGCCCGGAAACCCGCAGCACCTTTGCCTCAACCTCATACTGTTCCCGCCCAAAATAACCCTTAAAAGAAAACCGTTCATTCTTTTTGAGCACCTGAGGCGTGACCAAAAAGATCCCTCCCGCACTGATATTCTGGATTCTCCCCCGGAAAAACCATCCTTTTTCTGTCACAAATTCCGTCCGCATATCCACATCAATCCGCAGATCCTTCTGCCTCTGATACACTTCGTAGATCTCAAGCATATCACAGTCCGCCATCCACGGCTCCTTCTGCCGGCTGGCCGTGTCATTCCTCTGGATCACCAGTTCGCAGCGGCTTCTGACCACCCCGTTTGATCGGTCATAGAAATCCACAATCGTCTTCACCCGGATACTACGCAGATTGCGATTCGGAAAAAACAAGCGAATCGTTTTGATGCCGTCGAGTTCCACCCGGGCTTTGGACAGCGGCTTATTATCTGTCCCGTATACCAGACAGCTGTCACAATCCTTCAATTTCATCTTGTATGCTTACCCCCTATAATGTAATCGTGCCTACCTCTCTGCTGGCATTCATCATCATCTGCAGGCGCAGGATCTGAATCAGGCTGGCATAACTTGCCTTATCTATAGTTATGGTATCCCCGTCTTCGGATACGGTTCCCATCAGCCCCAGGGCATCCGTGCTGCCCGACGACATCCCGTAAAGCCCCGCCAGCTGATTATAGGAAGTCCCATAAAAACCCCCCAGCTGCGAATTGTAAGAACTGCCGGAAGCAAGGCCGTAAAGGCTGTTTGCCGAAGTCCCGTAAAGGCCTCCCACACTGCCTGCCGAAGTTCCATAAAGGCTCAGGATCTGATCCGACGTCAAACCGTAGGAACCGCCCAGGCTTGCCAGGCTGCTGCCGTTTGTGCTCACCATCTTTCCCGCATAAATCGGGGAACCGTTCATGTAGGAAGTGACCTTTTTCACATAATTCTGCGTCTCCTGATACGGGGGGATGCCGCCATACTTCTGGACACTGTTCGGCCCGGCATTATAGGCTGCCAGGGCCAGGCTGACATTGCCCCCGAACCGGTCCAGATTCTCCCGCAGATACTTTGTGCCGCCCATAATGTTCTGCCTCGCATCGTAGGGGTCTGTCACGCCTAAGGAACGGGCTGTCCCCGGCATCAGCTGCATCACCCCGATCGCCCCTGCTTTGGAGACCACGTTGGGATTAAAATCAGATTCTGCTTTTGCCACCGCCTTGACCAGGTTGAGCGGGACGCCGTATCGGGAAGCAGCCTCCTCAAAAATCGTATCCATACTTTCCGGAGCGCCCTGGACAACACTTTGATACACGCTCCGAAAACTCTCGCCGGTTTTCTCCGGCTGGGACATCGCTGTATATACGTTCTGCCTGTCCTGTGTATTCACCGCCGCTGCTGACGTTACCAATCCCATAATATCTGTTCCTCTTTCTTCTACAAAAATGTATATTACTGCCTTATTTCCGCGCCGTCGGCGCCCAGTATCCGGCCGCTGACGGTGGTATCTGCCGCCATGCTGCCATCGCTGTGCAGATAATAGTTCTTTTCGTTGACCGTAATCCATCCCGTCTGCATCCGGCCGCTTTCATTCATAAAATACCACTTTCCGTTCACCTGCACCCAGTAGCGCTGCATGCAACCGGAAGCGTCCAGATAGTACCACTCTCCCTGACGGGGCTGAATCCATCCGGTGCACATATCTCCGTTATTGTTGAGATAATACCAGGAATCTCCCGAAGGATTGACCCATCCCGTCTGCATCACGCCGTTGCCGTCCATATAATACCAGAAGCCGCCGATATTCTGCCAGTTTCTTGCCATGTTTCCGTTCTGGTCAAAATAATACCACTGGTTGGAGACTTTCTTCCAGGTATTGGCCGCCTTTCTTCCATCCGGCAAAACATAATTGTTCCCCCGGATTGCGCCGCCGTCGCCGGTCCCGCCCGGGCCCTGGCTGCCGCTGCCGGGCGAACTGCTGGTACTGGCGCTGCCGCCGGCGCTGCTGCTTTCATTGTTCCAGTTTTCCCAGTCGTCTGCGTCAAACTCCTGGTCCGAGGAAGTGATAAAAGCGCCTTCTTTCAGATATTTCTTCTCATCCGACGTGATCGGGATCGCCTTCACCTCATAGTAATAGGTCTTATCCACATCATCCATATATTCCGTCAGGTTGCAGGAATTCGCGCCGTTCACCGTAAGCCGCTTGATCACCTTATTGTCGCCGTACAGCACCAGGGAATATCCCGGCGCATAGTCCACGGCTTTCCAGACCGCACGTCTGCGCGACGAACTCCAGCCTGCCTCCGAGGTGTCTCCCAAAACCGTTATCGGCTTGTAGTCCACCTTTACCTGAAGCGTACCGTCATCCAGCGCCTTGGCCGAAACAAAATCCGCTCCTGACACCTTACATTGAGAACGGTTCAGAGAAGTCGGGAACACCTTTCCTTCGTCGGCATTCACCGTGATCTCCACCCGCACCTTCTTTCCCGGCTTCCACTTGTCGTAGTCGGTCCGAAACTGGACATCCCCCAGGCTGCACCCCTTCCCGCTGACGGTGATCTCCGGTTCCGGAATCTCTTCCGGCTCACCGAACGCAGCCTTCAGCGTAACGGTCACACTCTCAACCACACTGGAATCCGCCCCATAACTTGCCCTGCCTCTCCCTGCCACGGCAAGGACAAACGCCGCTATCAGGCATGCCCCCGCCTTAGCCGCTGCTCTCCTGCGGCCTGTTATCCAAACTTTCTGCATTCTCCGTCTGTCCTTTCCTCTCACCGGTCTTTGCAAAACCGTCATCGCCAGATCCCGTTCTCATCGACCGTAAATCCGTCAACCTGCGTATTGCGCGCCATCTCCCCGGAACCGGGGTAGAAATAATACCAGCTTCCGTCAATCTGGTTCCAGCCTTCGAGAATCTCCCCGTTTGAATCCGCGAAATAAGTCTTCTCATCCCGGTTAATCCATCCGGTAAACATCGCACCCAGGAGGCTGTTATCCACCGTATTCAGGTAATAGAGCTTCCCTCTCTCCCTCAGCCAGCCCGTATACATGCTTCCGTCCTCATTGAAATAGAAATAATACGGCCCGATCACCCGCCAGCCGGGAGATACCATGGCCCCTTTGGGCATGGTCCCTTCTGTCTCCGGGCGGAAATAATACCAGGCACCGCCAATCTTTGACCAGCCTACCGCCATCTGCCCGTTATCATACAGATAGTAATGCTGTCCGTCAATCTGCTTCCAGCCGGTAGCCATCACTCCATCCTCATTAAAATAATACCACAATCCGTCAATCTCCGACCAGCCGTTTCTGCACAGGCTGCCGTCCGGATACCGGTATCCCCAGGTATCGTTTTCCTTAAACCAGCCCACCGGGTCCGTAGTGCCCTTGACCACGGAAGAATTGCCCGCCTGCTGGCCCTTGCCATCCGACACATAGCGGTCCGTGATCTCCAGTTCCCCGGACTCCACCCAATCGCTCTTTTTGCCGTACTTGTTCTGGTCATCGGTCCCCGGAATCGTGCGCACCTTGAAGGTATATTCCCCCTCCTGGGTCATATACGGGTAAAAATTGTAACTTCGGGAAGAAACCTTCGCCACTTTATGTACGCTTTTCTCATCCCGGAAAAGCTGCAGTTCATAATATCCTGAATCGTTGTCCGCCTTATCCCATCGCGCCTCGCCCAGATTCTTCTCATTCCAGTAGGCATCCTTCGGCGGGTCGTACTCGCCCTTCACCGGCTTCACCCGCAGCGTAACCACCAAAGAATCCCCATCCCGCCTCGCCGAGACAAAGGTTCCGCCGCTGACCTTGACATTGGATGCCTTGTAGCTGGCAAGGAAATAACGCTCGCTCACATCGGTCGGCTCCAGGGTCACCGTGAGCCTCGGCTCATCAGTAGGGAGCACTGCCTTGGAATTCTTATCCACCCACTCCGCCTCTGTCAGCGTATAGTCGGAACTGCTTGCACTCACGGCAACGCCGCCATCCGAGGCCGAACTGCTGCCAATCGTGATGTCCGGCAGGCTTTTGCCCGGCTCCAGCTTGGACGACACCCGCACGCTCACGCTGTTAATCGGTTTTGTGGCGGCAAACGCCTCGCCGGGCATACAGATGCTTATCAGACTGCATGCTACAAGAAGCAACGCCACGCGTCTCTTTAACTTATCAACCATAAAATCCTCCTGTCTGACGGTAATTGATCCCTTAACCCTCCGGGATGTCCTGTAGTGCCTCTGCGCCTTTTGCCTCAGCCTCCTGCTCTTCTTGCAAAGGCTCTCCCCCTTCCGCCTCCTCGCTCTTTTCCGGCACATAACCCAGGAAATAAATATAGATATCCACAATCGCCTGATACAATTCCTTGGGAATCTCCGCTCCCAGCTGCAGCTGCGTCAGCAGCGTAGCCAGGGACGCGTCCTCATATACCGGCACGCCTGCCTCCATGGCGGTCTCGGTGATCTTCTCCGCCAGGTACCCCATACCAGAGGCGACAATCACCGGGGCGCCGTTCTTATCCGGATTGTATTTTAAAGCGACCGCTTTCTGCCGCATCAAATCATCAAATTCTGACATTGATCGTCCTCTCCTTCTCCCGGATCTCCGGAAACACCTCACCCCCCCGCCGGTCACGGACCCGCTCGCGGATCATAAGCTGGCTGAAACGGAGCCCGTTCTTCTTCAGGATGTCCGCCACCTCTGTCTGGATCTTCTTATCCTGCTTTGCCAGCTGCGGCGGCACAAAAAGCTGAACCCGGGACTGTCTGTCCTGCAAAGTCATCAGCAGTTCAAACTTCCCCAAGGTCTGGATGTCAAACTTCAGGAAAAGCTTGATCTTGCGCGGCTCATCCTCATAGTCCTTCTTTGCATCCGGGTCCACCCACATCTCCGACATCACATTGTTCTCCTCATACTGGAAAGGAAGGACAAAATGGAGAAGCGGCATAAACACGCTCTCGTTAATAAGCATCCCGTTCATAATATTGTAAAACTGCTGTACGTTCTCCAGGCCGCCATGCCCATTGGCCCCCTTTAACAAAAGGGCGGACAGGCTGTCGGCAAACTCCGACAATGACGGATGCGCCTCCCGGGAACCGGCCGCCAGAAGCTGCTCCAGGTCCGCGTCGGCGTCTCCCTTAAAGAGCCGGGCAAAATCCCGGATGCCAAGCATGCTGTCAAACATCTCAAACAGATGCCCTTTCCCGCCGTTCTGGTATCGCACGGCATGAAAAATCAGGAGCATGGCCGCCTCACGCACCGCTCCGTAATCATGGGTCCTTGACACATAAGACGAAAGAAACGGGATCAGCCTCTGGTTGAGGACCCCGGCGTTCTCTTCCGTATCCCCATTAGCCGCGTCCCAGTTCATGGAATCCGCCAGTCCCCGGAACTCCTCCCGGTAGGCGCGGAGAAGAAGCTGCTCAATATCGTCCGTCAGGGCGCGCATCTGCTGCAAAAGGTGCGCCCCCGAAGAATAATCATTATATCCTTTCAAAAAATTCAATACGGCTTCCTTCAGACGTTCCGAAGGACTCTGCGCCAATACGGACCGCAGCCGATTGAAAAAGTCCCCGGAAAATCTTGCCTGCAATTCCCCTTGCCCCTGCAGATACTCCAGCAAATCCTGAGGAGAATCCATGCGCATGGACATCAGGAAACGCTCCACCAGCGCGCTCACTTCCGCCTGGTCCGCCCCCCGCAGCCCTGCCATATCGCCAAACAGCAGACGCTCCATCACAGCGGAGAGGTTCCCATTCTCCCCCAGTCCTTTGACAAAGGCGCCGTAATTGCTGTCATAATTAACAGCGCTAAACAGGTCATCCTGGGTACTGTTGCCGGTCTGTTCCCCATCCTTGCCGTCCGCGCGGACCACACGGGTAGGATCGACCGGATTGTGAATCGCCTGGCCTGCCTGCCTGGGGTCCTGCGGGTTCAGGATATTCCGGTTATCCATATTCAGATTCGGCGTGGTTACCTGTAAGATATTTGACATATGTCCTCCAGCTTGTATCTTTATAAGTCATTCCATTATCACTATCATATATATATCGGCGCACTTTTGCAAATCATAACCTTATCCTATGCCGTGCGCGCTTTTTCTACCTGTTATTATATTCGTTTTTTACTGTTTGCACAAGATATTTCCTCTTTTTTGCGGAAAAACTTATCGGTTTGAGGTTATATTCCGCCAAAAAATGCCGATATTCAAAGCATATAGGATTTACCTGCATTCACAGAAGGGAGGTAGCTATGAACGTTATATTCCAGACCATGAACAGCCAGCCTTACCGCACGCCAGTGCCTGCTCCGCGCAAGCGCTCGGTCCCTGCCGCGGCGGTAAAGGGCGATTATGATACGGTAAATATTCGGAGGGCACAGTCTGCACAGGATGATGACGAAAGCTTTGCGCGTATGCTTGCACGCCGGACCACGGCCCAACTTGGCACCGGGGCCAGCCAGGAGCGTGTGCAGGAACTTGGCCGCAGGGTCACCGACGGCACATATCAGCCGGACGCCCAGAGGATCGCCGGACGGATCCTTGGCCTGAGCTGAAGGCGGAACCGGATAGAAGGGAGTTTGCAAGAATATTGATGGACCATACGACACAGGAATCATTGGAAGAATTTGCCTCTGTGATCCGGGAACTGACCGGCACAGCGGAGAATATTGCCCGTATTGAGGAAGAGAAAGCGTCGGCCGCCACGGATAAGCGCCATTATCTGATGGACAGCTTTATCCAGGAGGAGCAGGCCGCCATTCTCAAGCTTCGCGGACTGGAGCAGCGCAGGATGCGTCTGGCGGACGCTTTGGGGTGGAAGTCCCTTACCTTCCGGCAGATCCTGGAGAAGGCGGATTCCGGGCAGGGCGCCTATTTGAGTCCTCTCTTTCTGGATCTGGAACGGCAGCTGAAACGACTGAAGTCCGCCCGTGACGCCTCAGAAAAGATTCTCGGCACAAGGATTCACGAACTTGAGATCGCCATTGCAAGAAAGCAAGGCGGTTCTTATGACAATACAGGGAATGTCACCTTGGATTCTCCCTTACATTCCAAGCTGCACAACAGATACGTCTGATACATTCCTGTTTGCACTATATTATAGAAGAAACATTTGGAGGATGAGATTATGCTGCGAGCAACTTTCGCCGGATTTTCAACCGCCTATTCCGCCCTGCAGGCGAATCAGAAGCGGTTGGATATTGTCGGCCAGAACCTTTCCAATATGAACACGCCTGGCTACACCAGGCAGGCGCTTAAGACATCCAGCCTGAATTATACCAACCCGATCGCTTTCTATTCCAACGGTTCTGAAACAAGCGTAGGTTTTGGTGTGCATATGGATGCGATTACCCAGCTGCGCGACCCCTATCTGGATGCCCAGTACCGGGATCAGATCCAGAGGTCCGGGTATACGGACGGGATTCAGACGGCTCTTAACCGTCTGGCCGGTATCTTCGACGAGTCAGAGATCGAGGGTATCCGCAAAGCATTTGGCAATATTGAAAGCACCCTGCTCAACATGCAGGACGCGTCCAAGATTAATGACCCGATCTTTGAGTCGGAACTCCGCGCCCGTATCCAGGCGCTGACCAATATGCTGAATGACGCCGACCGCAAGATCACCGAAGCCGAGAAGGATGAATACACCCGCCTGGACGGTTCCAGCACCACCCAGAACGGCGCCGAGCAGAAAATCAACGATATCATAAAACAGATCGGCAATCTGAACCGGAAGATCAAGGACAATCAGATTTTTGGCAAACCAAGTCTGGAGTTGATGGATGAGCGCAACCTGCTGCTGGACGAACTTGCCAGCTACATCCCGATTGAGGTTACTTACTATAAGGATAAAGACCACGACGGACTGAAGGATGACGGCACCACGCCGGCCCCCAGCGAGAACTATTATCTCGATTCCAACGGCAATCCGTATGCCAAAAGGGATTGGCCGGATGATGTGCGGGTGGATATGCTGTATGTGGATGAGAACGGCGCCACCCAGCGCCTCACCCTCGTGGAAGGCACCGTTGGGAACAAAGAAGACAATATCGGCAACATCAATATCGAATTAGGTTATAAAAACACCTATACTCCCGGCGCCAATGATCCGGACCCGCCAACCGTGTACGATTATTCCAAGACGGACATCCACGTCACCTTTACTTCTGCCAAGTACGATTTCAAAGGTACGGCAAAGAATGATACCGTGGCTCTGGAGGCTGACAAACAGGGTACGTCCCGTCTGCCGGATGACTCCGGTTCCCTTCAGGCCAGCCTGGATATGTTATGGAAAGCCGGAGAGAACAATAATCTGGATGACGACACAATCAGCGGCAACAGCGTAAACGGCTATGAATTCTACCGGAAACAGCTGGATACCCTGGCGGAAGCTTTTGCAACCGTGATCAATAAGATCAATATCGCCGGAAGCAGCAATGACCCTGCAAACTTAGATGAGTCCCAGTACCTTATCGCCAACCGCAACGGCAATACGGACACCGGAATTACGGCTGGCAATATCGGCGTTAACACCGAATGGAGCAATGGCACGGTTCATGTCAGCAAATCAGGGGAAAGCGCCAATGAGACTATCCTGAACCTCCATAAGGCAATGAGCGCATCCTGGCCGGCCAGCGGTGGGATTTTTGCAGGGATGGATGGGAACCCGATCCCCGGACTTGACGGCACAGATGCAAATGTAACGCAATTGCTGAATAAGCTGAAAGACAACTCCTTCTCTGATTTTACAAACTACACTGCAACGATCCTGGCCAATGACTCTTACAGCAACTCAAACGCCTTAAAGACCAACGTCACAGTGTTAAACGGCATTCAGGAGTCGCGGGATTCCATCTCCGGCATCAGCCTGGATGAGGAAGCCGCCAACATGATGGTATTTATGTCTGCTTATAACGCTTCTTCCCGTCTTCTGACCACATTAGATGAAGCGTTGAACATCCTGATCAACAACACCGGCCTTGTCGGACGTTAATCAACACCATAACGAATTACGGAGGTAGCAACATGCGAGTAACCACACCATCCACTTACCGGAAGTTTACCTCTTCCGTTAACGATGTCCACTTAAGACTTAACAAGAGTATGACAAAGATCACCAGCGGGGCCGCCTATGAGAGCGCCGCCGAAAATCCTCTGGCTTATTATACCGGCCAGAAGATCGACGGCCAGTACCAGGATACCCTGTCCAAGAATACGCTTCTGACGGATGTCAAGAATCGTCTCTATCAGCAGGAATTAGGGGCGCGCGATATTCAGCTTACCCTCTCCCGTGCCAAGGTTCAGGTGCAATACGGCAAAACTGCCACCACCACCGGCGAGCATGACATCCAGACGATCAAAGAGGATCTGATGCAGAAGGTAAGGACCATTGCCAATGACCTGAATACGCAGTATCAGGATTTCTACGTATATGGCGGCAACGATGTGTCCACCACCCCGTTTGCCCTGGATATTGATTTGTCCCATCCTGACGGCGCTGCAGATACCGAAAAGAACAGCGTAACCTTGACTTACCGCCACACTTTCCCCGGAGACAGCGGCGTGACGGAATTTCAGTTAAAATATACGTCGGATGGCAAGACCCCTGAGGATTTTGCATTCCAGCTTTCGGCGACGAAGCCGGATGGGACTGCCATGACAGACGCCGAGGCCCAGGGGCAGTTGGTCCGCGCTATGAGCGAGCAGGGCCGGATTGATCTCGGTTACGGCGACATCCGTGACTACAGTACGCTCTTAGACACCTATACCGGCGGCCTGAATGTACTGACCGGACTCAATTCCGATGCGGTACGGTCACTGGATAAGCAGGGAGGCACCGCTGCTTCCGACAGGATTATGAAGGAGATGAACGAAAGTCCTATCGCCCTCATTGGCCGTGCGATCCTCGCCATCGATGATTACCAGAAGACGGTGGATGATCCCGCCAGCGACAAAGCCGCCGCCAAGGATCTCCTGGACGACCGTCTTGGCACTACCATAGATCGCATGACTGTCACCGAGCATACGGTCAGCACCACTTATTCCGATTTGGGAAACAAATATAAGCTTTTGGAGGAGACTTCCACACGTCTTGATTCCATCGAGGACTCGCTGACAGAGCAGTACAAGGACACCTTAGGCGCCGATCCCTATCAGGCAATCATGGAGATGTTCAACAACCAATATTCATACAATGCTGCTCTCCAGGTAGGCTCCAAGCTTATGAGTTCTTCTCTGTTTGACTTTGTAAGATAAATGCGGAAATAATATTTTCCATATACACGCACAACAACAATCGGTACGGAAAACGTCATAATGAAAGCTTATGGCGTTTTCTGTAAATATTTCTGTTAAAGATAATGCAATAGAGTATTAAAGAAAGGAGGCTGTTTATGGGACCATTAATCAGAATCACTACAGAACCTCTGCAGATGGTGCGTTTTACTCAAAATGCCAGATTGGTAAGTTCAAATTCCGTAGATATGGAAAGAAGGAAGGCCCTTGCCCGTCATATTTCCATGCACCGGAGTAATCCTCATACTCAGGGATCTGTTCCTGTCGGAGATCTCACAAAGATCAACCGGACCTTTTCCCAAAACAGTGCACAGGTGGCTTCACAGGCTCAGGATATCTCTTTTCAACAGATTGCTTCCAGGACGGCTCAGCCTTCTGTTCCGGTTACTGCCAAGCAATCAGCCGTATCCGCGGCTTCTGCCTCTCAGTCTTATTCGGCTCCCGCTGTGACGGAAGCTGCTGTATCGGCAGTCTCGGATGTCAATGTCAATCCGAGCACATCCTATACGGCGCAGAGAGGCGCTTTTGAAATGCGGGTTGCCCGAGGTGATCTCACTTATCTCCCACCATTGGTAATGACGGTTATCACTCAGAGGCCTCAGGTGCATGTCGAATATCTGGGCGGATTTAATTATGTTCCTCCTCGTGACGGCAATCCGGGAAGCAATGTTAATTTATTCACATAGGAGTGTTGATTTGATATGACAATACAGACGGATTATGGTATCGTGGAATATAAAGAAGACGATCTGCTGATATTTTCCGATGGTCTCTTTGGTTTCCCCAATTTGACCAAATATCTCCTCCTTTATTTAAACGAAGATGACGATTCTATGCTTTTACTATTATCAGTAGAAGAATGCAAAGTAGGATTTGTATTGATCAATCCTTTCCTCCTTTGTCCGGACTACTCACCTGATCTTACTCCGGAGGAACTTGCCTGCCTGGGTGTAGAGGATGGTGGAGAACTTTCATACTATTCAATCTGTGTTGTGCGGAACAATTATCTGGAGAATACAGTCAATCTGAAATGTCCTCTGGTAGTGAATCCGCAGACACGCCATGGAATGCAGGTTATATTGGAAAACTCTTCTTATGGGTATCGTCATGAACTACGTTCTTTTCCAACAGTAGCCGATTCAGCAAATGGGAGTGACGATCATGCTGATACTTCGACGTAAAAAAAATGAAAGCATTCTTATTGGAGATAATATTCGTATTACCATTATAGAATGTGCAGCGGATGGTGTGCGGGTAGCTATTGATGCTCCCAAACAGATCTCTATTTTGAGAGAGGAACTTTCGGAGGCAGAACAGACCAACAAGACAGCTCTGACTCCGGATATGAATTCGGTCCGGATGTTCCAATCTTTGTTTAAAAAGCAAATTGATTCTTAAAAAGCGTTGCCGCATTACGCGGCAACGCTTTTCTTTCTATCTGCTTTCTATTTACTGAAAACCCGGAGCAGGAGCCGAATCCCCCTTACTCCCCAGAAGAGAGGAAGCAATACGGGAACTTTTTCAACGATTGGATATATCGAACTCATATAATGATAATCCGGGAAAATCCACCCGAGTTTCTTCCAAAACTGTTTGAAAGAATCCACAATTCTCTCCCCGAATAACTCCCATCCTTCTCCGCGTTTTTCCTTATCGATCTCTTTCTGAATCGCTTTTTGAAGCTTTAATGCCTGTACGTCGCACTCTTTATTGATCGTCCCCCTCGTCAGTAAGCGATCCTCCAGCACATCGTACACAGTCACATCTTCCGGCTGATCCGTGAAATAATTGTCCTTTTTATCGCCAAACCACATATAAGCAATTCTAAGAAGCTTTTCTGCCAGTTCGTCAACCTGGAATTCTTCTAATTTTCTCTGGACTGCTTCCCAGTTAATCTCCTGCCGCCATTTCCGGTGAAACAGCTGCAAATCCAGCACCTCTCGCAGACGCAGTTCATCCGTCACGTAGCCGTAGACAGCCCGTGCCATACGGTAAATGAATTCTCCCTCCACGGAAAGTTCATGAATGCTCATATAGGGTTCTTTGACACAGGTATCTTCCAGGAGTTTCTGCATATTTTTCGCATACCCAGGCGTCCGGAAGGGAAGCTTCTGATACAGAATCACGGACACTCCGGAGACCTTTCTCATCCGTTCCCCATAACCTTTATAGATCTGATCCGTCTCATACCCCAGATCCACCAGATAACCCTTGGCCAGATAATAATTTTCTTCATCCAGAAGAATCTGTACCGGCGTATTCTCCGCAGTCTCCGGAAGTTTATACAACTCCCGCATAGAAACAGAGGTCAGAAGGATACAGGAAACCTCCCGCATATCCAGCCACATCAGCATCTCTTTGAACGACTCGTCGCAATTCTCACCAAAAAGCAAAGACTCCTGGTATCTCTCATAAAAACGATCCCGCCATCGATCCGGTAAGGCGTCTCCCTTGCCAAGGACACTCAGGTAAACGATATTCGCAACCCTGTGAAAATCAGCCAGACGGAACATCCTCTCCCAATCGAGCCGGTTATACATCACACGCAGCGTATCCTGGCAAATAATCGAAGAAACCATTCCTACCAGGGTACGGCCTTCATACAATAATTGATTCATACCTCTCTCTTTTCAATCTGCCTGGCCCGTTAGCCCAGAGTATTCATAAGAAGTCCAACTGTATAGTAATTCCCCAGGCTGTAAGGCCCAGTGCCGGAAAAGTTCGACAGATAACGGAAGGAAGAAAAGACGCTCTCCTGATTCCTGTCCATACCTGCGGAGATATCCTGATCAACCAGCCTTCCGGATGATGTGGCAATCGCAGAATCCACTCTCTGGGAAATCCTGTCTGCTATGCCGAACTGGCCTCCCAAAAGTTCTTTTGTGCCCTCAAAGTCATCATTCAGAGCCTTTTTGAGCGCTGTCTCATCCACCTGCAGCTTACCACTCTTATCGTAGCTAAGTCCAACGGCTTTTAATGTTCTTTCGTCAGCGATATCACGGCTGAAGCTGTCATATTGATCCCTTGTCCCCCGGCCCCTGGAGGCATTGGCCTTCAGAAGATCGGTAGCCTCATTGTAGCTGGCTGCCAAATCTTTTACGGCGGAGACCACCTGATCGGAATCGACGCCTGCGCTGACCTGCGCAGAACCTTTGCCGGTCAAGGTCGCTTCCACTCTTCCATAATCCAGAGAAATCTGATTCGACTCCGAACTACGGGAAACCGTATTTCCATTCTGAGTCACACGATATTGGGCATTCTGCCCTTCCACTGCGACGTCCTGTGCGCCCTCCGCCGCGCCCATCTGTCCCTGAACCGTGAAGCGGTTGCTCTCACCAGTCTTTTCCGAAGAAAGAACCAGGGACACCTTGCCATCCTCTTTGGCCACAGAGGCCTGAATCCCGGTACGGCTGCTGTTGATCTGCTGTGCCGCTTCCTGAAGCATCTGTTCATTGGTTTTTTTGGAACCGTCAGCAGCGGTATCGCTGACATTGACGCGAACGCTCCTTCCACGGGCGGATGTCACCTCAAAGTCCATGGAAGAACCATCCGCCGCCTTTTCGGCCGCGTCGGTTGCCTGGCTCTGGTTTTGCTGCGCCTGGGCCAACGACTGGACCTCCAGACCGATTTCGGTCCCTTTTCTGGGCCGGAATGTCTTATCTACCGTAGCTACCGACGCATCCGAACTCTGAATATCCACTCCGGAGAAGACCCCTGAGGAATTCCCGCTTTGCAGTTTGGATGCATTCATTTTGACATCCGCCATTCCTTTTCCGTAATTCTGAACAAATTTCAGAGTATCTGCATACTGCACAGAACCCGGCTTCACACGCGGAACCCGATTGATGGGAGCGACCGCCTGCGACTGGTTCGTCCTGGCCGCAGCAGCAGTCCGGGATGCCTGCAAGGTACGCAGCGTCTGATACATGCTCTGATAATTGGAATAATTATTTCCTGATACTCTCAATGACATAAGTACACCCTCCCTTCTGCTTCATGCCATACAGCATTTTCCACTCTGCTGCATGGCCCCCTCCGATAAACACGGAAAGGTACTAAGGCTGCAACTGCAGCCCAAGTACCAGATATATCTCTTTCCGAAACGGATTTTCCGACCTATATTCTAACCGGATGCTTTTCCTTCTCTCCGGTTCCATAAAATGATTTTTCTCTCGTCACACTTCGATTCAGTTTTTGGTCTTCTTCCCGCAGCTTCTCCAGTAATGACTGAGTTTTCCGACGGATCTCATAAATCTTCTTCTCTTCCAGGCTTTTCCCGGAGGCCTTGACCGGATCTGTTGTCAGAAGAGTCCTCAGTTTCTGCATAGCTGCCCGGTCTGCCTCTGTCTGACGCCAAAGTTCATCCACACAATTGTCTACCTTTGCCATCTCATCCGCCCGCATCTCTAACAGCATGGCCGCGGAAACGTCGTCGTTTCTGGCAAACGCTTCCTTGAGTTCTCTTGTCAACCGGTCAATCTCCCGGATTGAACTGTATTTTCTTTGAAGAAGAACCATTACCTTTGTCAAATCCAGTTCCATCTGCGTCAGTCCTTTCCTATCCACGGATCTCCGTCTCTTTGACTACATGCATATCGTTTGCCTTCCTGCTTGCCTCGTCAAAGGCCTCCCTCAACTCGGAAAGGATATGGCGGATACGCCCGATCTCATCCTGTCTTCTCTCTCTTCCCGCCTTTACCATGCTGAGATCATAGACCAGATAATTGTAAATCCGTCTCAGATCCATACTGATCGGCTGGTTCATGTCCAGAATATCCATCAGATAGCGCACAATTCGGCTCGCCCGGGTGACACAATCCTCAAAATCCGGATAATCCTTATCCTTCAGTGAATATTCCGCCCGATTCAGCCGGCTGATCGCCTCGTCAAAGAGCAGCAAAAGCTGCTCTGCACTTGACATAGAATAAATGCTCTTTTCCTTGTAACGACTATATCCGTTCATCCAATCCCTTTCTCTCTCCTTAACCTGTAATCTGCGACAGATAGCTGGCCTGGGAATTCATCTGGTTGATCATCGTCTCCATGGTCGTGAACTGGGAGATGTAACGATCCTGCTCTGTCTTCAGCTTCGCACGAAGCTGTTCAATCAATTCCTGTTTGCTCTTGATCTCATTATAGATCTGGTTCTTCATGAGCGATGTCGGAATCTTCTCCGAACCGGCCTCCTCAATCAGACGGCCATAGGAATTGCCGTTTCTGGTCGCGTAACGGGTCGCATAAGGAGTGAAAGTATCTTCTACGATCTTCACCAGGCCATTGCCCATGCCGCTGCCGCCGGTAAAGAGCGCCGATACCTTCTCTGGCTTATTCTCCATCGCGCTGCGGAACGACGCCTCGTCAAAGATCAGAACACCGCCGTCTTTTTCATTGTCTGAGTAAGAAATGCCCATCTCTTTCAGATCTTCATAGCTAAGGCCCGTCTGGCTCATCAGTTTTGTATAGATCGACTGCACATCCATGCTCAGGTCACGCATGGTAGAATCATTGAACAGCAATCCGGACTTCGCCTTCTTCTCCCAGTTTTCAATGGAAGTCTCGCTCATCTCATCCTTCTGCTCGTCGGTCAGCGGGCCGTAGGAACTATCCGGACGGGTCGTCACCTGAGTGTTGACCTCTGTCACGATGGCATTGAAAGCTTCAAAGAAACTCTTTACCTTCTCAGTAACCTTGTCTACGTCGGCTTTGGCGCTGAAGGTCACGCCGGCGGAGGTGTCCTTGATCCACTCGCCCTTGCCGTCTGCCCCTGTTATCACATTGCCATCCGCATCCTTCTTATACTCACCGCCGAATACGCCTGAGACGGTAACCGTCATACCTTCCAGGTCAAAGGTGTTGGAAGCGCGCTCCATGGTAACGGACATGCCGTTGCCGTAGCTGACATCGATAATGGCATCCTGGCCACCCACGAAATAATCTTTGTTGCGGTCGGAGAAGAAAGCCTTGGCCGCATCTGACGCGCCTGATTCAGCACCCGCAAATTCGTCGGTAACATCATTGCCGTCCGAATCCTTTAAGACGAAGGCTCTTGTCTCTTCATCGAAGGAAGCAGTCACGGCTTTCCCATCGCTTGTAGTAAGTCCTAAGCCTGGTATTACCGTTCCGTCATCCTTTGTAGCGCCGTTTATCTGATCCAGGAGATCGGAAATCTTGGTGTCTTTTGTAATTGTCAACTGTTTGCCGCCGATTTCAAAATCACCATCGTCAGTCCACAGTCCCATGCTGTCAACCGTACTGTCAGCGCTCACATCTGACCGCCCAAACAGGTCTCTGGCCAGTGCGGAATCCAGGCTGATCTCACGTCCGGAACCAGTCTCTTCCGATACCAGCATAAACTGTCCGGTAGCCGCCACATACGTAGCCTTCACTCCGGCATCCGAGGAATTGATCTTGGACAGGATCGAACTGATCGTTGTCTTTTCATCGATCCCACCGATCTTGACCCCGTTGATCACCAGTCCGTCTTTGTACTTGTCAGCATTAATATTGATTCCCAGGGCAGACTGCTTTAAGGTCCCGTTGGTATTGATCTTATTAGACTCGCCGTTCGATATCCCTAACGTATAAAGCACACTGCCGTCGCTGCTGCTGACGGATATTGAGGAATCCTCCTTCTTCGTCTTGAAGGTCAGGTTCTCACCGTCAATGCCTACCTCAACATTGCCTGTACCAAAAGCTTTGTTCAGACGGTTCTGGACATTCGTCTTAATCATCTGCAGACGTTCTGCGTTCAGGGCATCTGATATTTGATCTTGCTGGGCAATGGTTGCCGTCTCTGTGATCCTTGCAGTCATGGACTTCTCTGCCAGCCGCTGCTGCACCCGTTTTTCTAATGCTGCTTCCGTTTCGCTGGTAAGCGTGCTGGCCTCTCTGGCATCGATCCTGTCTTTTAAGGCAAGTTCCGCCTGTTTCTCTTTTATTCTGTCAGCAAGCGGCTTTTTGTCCAGTTCTTCCTGTACCCGGTCAGCCATCGGCTTTTCATTCAATTTTTCCTGAAGCGCCGCTTCCATATCGGGATCATTGTCTGCAAGATCCTTCAATTCCGGATTCTCTTTCCGCAGTTGTGCACGCAGTGCATCCTTAATCTCATTTTCAAGTTCTTTCCTGACAGTGTTTTCAACCACGGTATCCGTATGCCCGTTCCTTTTAGCCTCTTCAACAAGCTTTTCCTGCACCCGGACAGCCGGCGACTTCTCATTCAAAGCTGCGTTCATTGCCTTGATCATGGCTGGATCATCATCTGCAACCCCTGCCAGTTCAGGGTTCTTGCCGCGCAGTTCGGTTCTTAAGTCCGCAAGGACTTCGTCAATTACTTCCTTTTGTATATCGGATTCAATCTTTTTATGGGCGTCTTCTACTGCGCCTGCTCTTTCCGCGTCTCTGATCTCATTCTCGATGCGGGTTTTCAAATTTGCAAGTTCGGTGTCGTTAATTCCTAAGATACTCTTTAAGCTATCGTCGTCGAGAGCCAAATTGAGCAGCTGATTCGCCTCTTCACCCGTAATCAGCGCGATATTTTTGGAACTGCCGTCATAGTTGAAACTCAGCTTCTGATCCTTTAAGAAATTGATCGTGTTGACTCTTGTGACCACGGATTTTTCAAAATCTTGCAGGTTTTCATTGTACTGTTTCAGGCTGATCGCATCTGTGCCGCCGGTTTTTCCTGTATATCCCAATCCGGCCAAAGCGGTAGAATTGCTCTGGATAGAATAATTGTTGCCTATCGGGCCATCCTCGGAACCGGAAGCGGTCTTGAGTTTCACCTTGCCGCCTTCATACTCAAACTTCAGCACTTTCCCAATCTGATCGTTTTCACTGCTTCCAAGCTTCACAGAAGACTTTTCGAGCAGCTTATTCAAATCATTCACCAATTCCTGGTACTCGTCTTCATTTTCCGGATGGTAGTTAATCTGCTTGGTCGTCCCATCCTCCTTCGTATAGCTGGTAGCGAACGTAAAGGTCTGGATATTTTCTCCATTCTGGTCTGCGAACTTCAGCTGCGCATTCATCAAATTCGCATAAGTAGCTGCCTTCCCACCCAGGTCCTCCATAGACATATTCAAGGTTGCATCCTGGCGCTTCTCTGACATCTGCACGCTGGAAGAAGCCAGCTGACGCACGGACTGAATCAAAACGTTGCTCACCAGATCCGAAGTCCCGGACGCGGTGACAAACCGGGTGGACTCCTCCTTGCCCAGCACGCTGATCAGGCTCTTGGCAAAGGCCATGGGGTCCTTCAGGCTGTTGGTGCCGGTGTAGCTGGCAAAATCATCATAGAGATCCAGAATCTTGTCGCTGATGCTTCTATATGCCTCCTGCTTCCACTCCAGCTTGGTAATCGCGCTCTCCTGGTTTGTGATCTTCGTAGTAGTGCCCAGGGTCATCTGCTCGATGATCGCGTCACGGTCGATGCCGGACGCCATACCGCCGTATCCTCTCAAAGATGTATTTCCCAGGCTGTTTGTCGATGATATACTCGCCATGTTTATGTCTCCTTTCTTTTCCAATCTCTTTCATCTGAACGGTAATGCACAGAAAAAAATCATTTTTAATCTATACTTATTTATCGACATGTTATATAATAAAAAT
>CAMSTY010000008.1 GCA_947063875.1 uncultured bacterium | reverse complement strand
TTTGAGTTAGACCCTATTCAGGAACTAACTCGGCAGCTTAACTAACTGACATTGCTGGTGATGAGCAGCCGCAAAGGAAAGAAGGTGAATGGCCATGCTTGAACTCAGCCATATTGAAAAATATTATAACGCGGGTACTGTTCATGAAATGTGCATGTTTCAGGACTTTTCGATGCGGATTGAAACCGGCCAGTTTGTCTCAGTGGTGGGAAGCAATGGTTCCGGGAAGACCTCCCTGTTAAATATTATCTGCGGAAGCATTCCGCTTGACGGAGGGAATATCCGGATTAACAGCGAGGACATCACGCATATGCCGGAATACCGGCGTCAGAGAAGGGTTGGCCGTGTGTATCAGAACCCGGCAATGGGAACCTGTCCGAGTATGACGATCCTGGAGAATATGTCTCTGGCGGACAATAAGGGAAAGCCTTTCAACCTGCGGCGGGGAACGGATAAGAAAAGGATTGGCTTTTACCGGGAGCAGCTTAAGTCTCTGGGGCTGGGCCTGGAAGACAAGCTGCATGTAAAGGTGGGGGCGCTCTCCGGCGGACAGCGGCAGGCCATGGCTCTTTTGATGTCAACCATGACGGAGGTTGAATTCCTGATCCTGGATGAACACACGGCTGCCCTGGACCCAAAGACGGCAGAGATTATTATGGAACTGACGGGTAAGGTGGTGCGGGAGAAAAATCTGACCACGATCATGGTGACTCATAACCTGCGCTACGCGGTGGAATACGGGGACCGTCTGGTGATGATGCATCAGGGACAGGCGATTTTGGACGAGGAAGGGGAGAGGAAAGCGGCTATCCGGATTGAAGATATTCTTGATAAATTTAACGAGATCAGCATTGAGTGCGGAAATTAATAAGTTTTTGAAAGTTTAGAATAGTTTTATAAACAAAACGCATTTCTTATGGTATACTGATTAATTAAGAGAAAGTTTTTCTTTTAGGGACAGTCTGCCGGAAAGGAGTGCGTTTTTTATGAAGATGCGGACCCGGTTGCTGATTGCTTTTCTTTCTTTCAGTATTCTGCCGATCATCTTCGCCGGGATGCTGATTTCCATGAACCGGCTGTTTTTGCTGTACCAGTTCGATGATTTTGACCCGGAAGTAAAAAGCATGGTGGTACAGATGCTGGTGTCCGGCATTTTTATGCTTTTGTTTATCTCTGCGGCATTGACCATGTGGGTTTATCGTTCGGTGGTGCGGCCGATCAGCAAGCTGCAGGAGGCTGTCCGTAAGATTCGGGACGGTGATCTGGATTTTACCATGGACGTGGAAGAGGATGACGAGATCGGGCAGCTTTGTCAGGATTTTGAAGAGATGCGGATGCGGCTGAAGGCAAATGTGGAGGAGAAGATCCAGGATGACCTTGAGAACAAAGAACTGATCAGCAACATTTCCCATGATTTAAAGACGCCGATCACAGCGATCAAGGGTTATGTGGAAGGGATTATGGACGGAGTGGCTTCCTCGCCGGAAAAGCTGGACAAATATATCCGGACCATTTACAACAAGGCCAATGACATGGACCGGCTGATCGATGAACTGACTTTTTATTCCAAGATTGATACCAACAAGATCCCTTACACCTTTTCCAAAATCAATGTAGGAGGATATTTTCGGGATTGCGCCGAGGAAGTAGGGTTGGATATGGAATCCCGGGGGATTGAATTCGGGTATTTCAATTACGTCAGTGACGATGTGGTGGTAATTGCAGATGCGGAACAGATGAAACGGGTGATCAACAACATTATCGGAAATTCCGTCAAATATATGGATAAGTCCAGGGGGATGCTCAATATCCGGATTAAAGACGTGGGCGATTTTGTCCAGGTGGAGATCGAGGATAACGGAAGAGGGATTGCGGCCAAGGATCTGCCGAATATTTTCGACCGTTTTTACCGCACGGATTCTTCCCGCAATTCTTCCCAAGGCGGGAGCGGGATCGGGCTTTCGATTGTGCGTAAGATTGTGGAGGACCACGGCGGACAGATTTGGGCCACCAGCAAAGAGGGGATCGGCACAGAGATGCACATTGTTTTAAGAAAATATCAGGAGGTTTTACAGCATGAGCAGGATACTGATCATTGAGGACGAGACCAGCATTGCGGAACTGGAACGGGACTATCTGGAACTGAGCGATTTTGAGGTAGAACTGGAGGAGGAAGGCTCCAAAGGACTGGCACGTGCACTGAATGAAGATTTTGACCTGATGATTCTAGACCTGATGCTACCTGGAATGGATGGATTTGAGATTTGCAAGAAGTTCCGTGAGGTGAAGAACACGCCGATTATTATTATCTCAGCCAAGAAGGAGGATATCGATAAGATCCGCGGCCTGGGCCTGGGCGCGGATGACTATATGACTAAGCCGTTCAGTCCCAGCGAGATGGTGGCGCGGGTGAAGGCGCATCTGGCCCGCTATGAACGTCTGATCGGAAGCGGGAATGCGGAGAATGAGGTGATTGAGATCCGCGGGCTCAAGATCGATAAGACGGCCCGCCGCGTGTGGGTTAATGGGGAGGAGAAGAATTTTACCACCAAGGAGTTTGACCTCTTGACTTTCCTGGCGCAGAATCCCAATCACGTCTATACGAAGGAGGAACTGTTCTCTAAGATCTGGGATATGGAATCCGTGGGAGATATCGCCACCGTGACGGTGCATATTAAGAAAATCCGAGAGAAGATTGAGTTTAATACGGCCAAGCCTCAGTATATTGAGACGATCTGGGGAGTAGGCTACCGCTTTAAAGTTTAAATATGATTTGACAAACGGCAAGAACTGTGTTAGAGTAAAATTCGTTTATGTGAGAGGATTCGGGGTTGTCCTGGAACCTCTCATTTTGTTATGGAGCATCGCTTTTGCTGCCTGAAGGCAGAAAAAGGCGGGAGAAAGAGATAATCGGAGAGAAAGTCGGGGACAGGAATGGGAAATATAAAATTTGAGGAATTAGGGTTGAATGAGAAGATTCTGAAAGCAGTGACAGATATGGGGTTTGAGGAAACCACACCGATTCAGGCGAAAGCCGTTCCGGTACAGATGGAGGGCAGGGACATGATTGGCCAGGCTCAGACAGGGACCGGAAAGACGGCTGCCTTTGGCATTCCCCTGCTGCAAAAACTTGATGTCAAAAACAAGAAGCTGCAGGCCATGGTGCTTTGCCCAACCAGGGAACTGGCGATCCAGGTGGCGGAGGAAATCCGGAACCTGGCAAAATATATGCACGGAGTAAAGGTCCTTCCCATCTATGGGGGACAGGATATTGCGCGGCAGATCCGTTCTTTGCGGGACGGGGCCCAGATTGTTATCGGCACGCCGGGGCGGGTGATGGATCATATGCGGCGCCGTACCATAAAGCCGGATCAGGTGCATACCGTGATTATGGATGAGGCGGATGAAATGCTGAATATGGGATTTCTGGAGGACATGGAGACGATACTTAGCCAGCTTCCCGAGGCAAGGCAGACGATTCTTTTTTCTGCCACGATGCCGGATGCGATTATGAAAATCGCACGCACCTTTCAGCAGAATCCGCAGGTGATCCGGGTGGTGAAAAAGGAACTGACCGTACCGAAGGTGACCCAATATTATTATGAAGTAAAGCCGAGAACCAAAGTGGAGGTGATGTGCCGCCTGCTTGATATGTATGCGCCGAAACTGTCGGTGGCTTTTTGCAATACCAAACGGCAGGTGGATGCCCTGGTAGAGGAATTGCAGGGCAGGGGATATTTTGCGGAGGGCCTTCACGGAGACTTGAAGCAGGCGCAGCGGGATCGGGTGATGAACAGTTTCCGCAGCGGCAGGACGGAGATTCTGGTAGCTACGGATGTAGCGGCGCGTGGGATTGACGTGGATGATGTGGAAGCGGTATTCAACTATGATATTCCTCAGGATGACGAATACTATGTTCACCGGATCGGCAGAACGGGGCGGGCAGGAAGAGAGGGGATTGCTTTCAGCCTGGTGGTAGGAAGGGAGGTATACAAGCTGCGGGATATCCAGAGATATTGTAAGACCAGGATTATTCCGCAGGCGATTCCTTCCCTGGATGATGTCACAGAGATTAAGGCGGAGAAGACGCTCTCCCAGGCTAAGGAACTGATCGGAGAGATGGAGTTGGACCGGGTGGTCCGTATTGTGGAAAAAAAGCTTCTGGAGGAGGATTACACTTCCCTGGAACTGGCGGCGGCGCTTTTGAGGATGAGTATGGGGGCGGAGACTCAGGATATCATTGATGATTACCGGGAAGCCCGTTCCTTAGAGGCCCTGGACCGCCGCAAAAAGGGAGGGAAACGGATGAGAATGGGAAAAGGGACCGGCATGGCAACCTTGTTTTTAAATATAGGAAAGGATCAGAGGATAAAGTCCGGAGATATTCTGGGAGCCGTGTCTGGGGAGAGCGGCATACCGGGAAAGCTGGTGGGGAGCATTGATATGCACGATAAATATACTTTTGTGGAGGTGCCGGAGGACTGTGCGGATGAGGTGCTGGAGTGCATGAGGCATACCAGAATCCGGGGGAAAAATGTGCGGGTAGAAAGGGCAAACAACCGTGGAATATAATTTGACGAAAAAAAGAAATAGGAGTATAATTGGGTGGAAAAAGAATAGCGAAAAGACGATTGTAAAGAGATTTTAACCTGGATGGAAAGGAGGATGCATGGAGAAAGAACAAGTGCTTCGGGAGACAGAGCTTTTTGTGTTGGATATGGACGGGACGTTCTATCTTGGGGATCAGATTTTAGAGGGGGCGCTGGAGTTCCTTGAGCAGGTGGAATGCTTGGGAAAAAGATTTGTATTTTTTACGAATAATTCTTCGCGTTCGCCGAGAGATTATATAGAAAAGCTGGCGAAGATGGAATGCCGGATCACACGGCAGCAGATTATGACTTCAGGGGATGTGATGGTGCAGTATCTGAAGCGTTTTTATCCGGGAAAGTCCATTTATCTTTTGGGGACACCGGCTCTGGAGGAGAATTTCCGGGAACACGGCATTCGGCTGACTGCGGATATGCCGGATGCGGTAGTGGTGGGATTTGATATGACTCTCACCTATGAGAAGCTGGAGCGGGCATGTACTTATATTCGCGAGGGGGCAGAGTTTTTGGCGACCCACCCGGATATTAACTGCCCGACAGCAGAAGGATTTATCCCGGACTGTGGCGCAATGTGCGCGGCGATTACCTTATCTACAGGAAAGGAACCCCGGTATGTGGGTAAGCCGTATCCGGAGACCGTAGATATGGTGTTGGAACTGACCGGAGTGCAGAGAGAGCAAGTGGCTTTTGTGGGAGACCGGTTGTATACGGATGTAAAGACCGGAGTAAACAATGGGGCGTGGGGCGTTCTGGTGCTTTCCGGCGAGGCTACGATGGAGGATGTTGCAAAGTCGGATGTAAAGCCGGATGCAATATTTGCCGGACTTGGCGAGATGGGAAAGCTTTTGCAGAATTTGAGATAGCATCGACAGAAAATAAAGTAAATTAAATGGGTTTGCAGGAGGAAAGCAATTATGATTGAGAAACTGGCAGAAATGGTAGGGGTTACTCCCCAGGCGTTTATGATTGGCGTCGGAGTCTTGGTGGTGTTATTTATTATCATATACATCAAGATCACCCTGGACGAGAAAAAAGGGGTCAACAGCCAGGAAAAACAGGATATCCGCAAGATTATCAGCAACCTGGTCCCAGACGGAGAGCAGTATACGGCGGCGTATGCTCACAGCAAAGAGGTCTATGGCACGGCCAGGATGAGACGGGAGGTTTACCATTATTATGCGGTAGGCTTTAAACCGGAGCAGCCGGATCATCTGTGGGTGGTTCCGATCGGCGTGGAGCGGGGAAAGATTGTCTATACGGAACCGATTAAAGCCAGTTCTGAGAATCTCGTTTATGTAGGCGGCGGTGTTCATGAATTGCAGCTGCACTTCCCGGGCGGAAAGAAAAACCTGTATCTGATTTCCGTGGATGGCAGCAATACAAAGCTGGGCAAGGAATGCCAGGTAAATATTCAGCAGAAAGAGGAGGCGGAGGCCTTCCGGAAATTTGCAGAGGCCTTTCAGGAATGTGTGAATCGTGAATGCGGCGTGGATAAGAAGGGCCGCGCATTGAAGAAATCATAAGAAGCAAGGAGTTATAAGCAGTGAAGATTGGGGATTTGTTCAGGAGTTTTAACAGAGGAGTGCTCATGCTGCTGGCTTTCGGGGGCATGATGTTATATATGACAGTGCCGGATTTGATAGTATCTCTGAAACCGGCGGTGAGTTTTGAGGAACTTTTGGAGGAGGATGGCAGGGAACTGAAACCAGGCAGCCATGTGAAAGGGAATGTTGTTTATGTCCTGGATTATTTTGCCTCGGAGAGTACATATACCAGATACAAGGATGGTTCACGCAGCGGAAGCCGCAAATCAGGGAATTACTATCTGGTGCCGGCTACGAGCGGGCCGTTTGCGCTCAAGAGCCGTCAGGCGGATGTTCAGGCATTGGATCAGCTGTCTAAAGAGACATATGAGTGTCTGACCTCAGGGACAGAGCCGTCGACGGAGATTTTTATGGAAGGGAAGGTGGAACTCCTCGAAGGAAATCTGGTTAATTACTACCAGGAATATCTGGAAAAAATGGGATATACAAAGGGAGAGATAGCGGAATTGGGAGATCCGCTGGTAGTAACATATGTCAGTTTCAATGCCGTGCGGGTGATGGCGGCGATTGGACTGGTGTTGGTTCTTCTGGGACTGTTCCTGCTGCGGAAGAGTTATCAGAGGGAGGTAAGAGGGTCCGGTCTGAAAAAGGCGGAGGATTTGCCGGATTTGTAAGGAGTACGCCCTGAAGGAAACGGATGGCAAAAGGCCCTGAGGCGGGGCGGCTGTCCGGATATTTTACCGTTTCGGGATTAAGGAGTCCTAAAATTTCCGAAGTTTGCTAAAGGCGCAACAAAAACGCAAATTTCGGAGACTTAAGGACTCCTAAATCCCTGCAAATGCAAAATACCCGGACAGCCGCCCCGCCCCCAGGGCCTTTTGCCGTCCGTTTCCTTCAGGACTGGGGTTCTCTTATTATAGATATTTATAAATGAGATTAGATATATTAATTTTATTTATAAATGGAATTGTGATATGATGGAATGTAAGTGGTATATGGGATTTTGGATGGCCGGATGTAGCTGAAGTTTTTTGGATATGTTGGATGTAGTTGGGTTTTTTGGAGTCTGGTATTTGCTGTTGCAGTGGTAGCTGGTTGGAGAGCGGACTTGTTTTTTAAAGGAGGATTTGTTATGAGCGTGAGACGGGTGTTTGTGGAGAAGAAGCCGGAGTATGCGGTGAAGGCGAGGGAACTGAGGGAGGAAATTGAAAGTTATCTGAATATCGGTACGGTGAATGCGGTGCGGGTGCTGATTCGGTATGATGTGGAGAATTTGTCGGATGAGGTGTATCGGCAGGCGCTGGCGACGGTGTTTTCAGAGCCGCCGGTGGATGTTGTGTATGAGGAGGGTTTTCCGGCGGAGGATGCGGATACGGTGTTTTCTGTAGAGTATTTGCCGGGGCAGTTTGATCAGCGGGCGGATTCGGCGGAGCAGTGTGTGAAGCTTTTGAAGGCGGATGAGGAGCCGGTGATCCGGACGGCCACGACTTATGTGTTGTCCGGAGTGCTGACTAGGGAGCAGAAAGAAGCGGTGAAGGCATTTTGCATCAATCCGGTGGATTCCAGGGAGGCGGATGAGGCAAAGCCGCAGACATTGGTGACGGTATTTGATACGCCGGCAGATGTGGATGTCTTTGAGGGATTTTGTGAATTTGGTGAGGGAGAACTGAAGGGGTTGTATGATTCGCTGAATCTGGCGATGACATTTAAGGATTTTCAGCATATCCAGAAGTATTATCAGGATGAGGAGCACCGGGAACCGACCGTGACGGAGGTGCGGGTGCTGGATACTTACTGGTCGGATCATTGCCGCCATACCACATTTTCTACGGAACTGAAGAATGTGACGATTACAGACGGAGATTATCAGGAGCCGATTCGCGGGACGTACGAGCAGTATCTGAGGGACCGGGAGGTGCTTTATAAGGGAAGAGACGACAAATTTGTGTGTCTGATGGATCTGGCGTTGCTGGCGATGAAGAAGCTGCGGGCAGAAGGGAAGCTGGAGGACCTGGAGGAATCAGAGGAGATCAATGCCTGTAGCATTGTGGTGCCGGTTACCATTGACGGAGTGACGGAGGAATGGCTGGTCAATTTCAAAAACGAGACGCACAACCATCCGACAGAAATCGAGCCGTTTGGCGGTGCGGCAACCTGTCTGGGCGGCGCGATCCGCGATCCGTTGTCCGGGCGTACCTATGTCTATCAGGCGATGCGGGTGACAGGAGCCGCGGACCCGACGGCACCTCTGAGCGAGACAATGAAGGGCAAGCTGCCGCAGCGCAAACTGGTAAACGGCGCGGCTTCCGGGTACAGTTCCTACGGGAACCAGATTGGCCTTTCCACGGGATATGTGAAGGAAATTTATCATCCGGATTATGCGGCAAAAAGGATGGAGATCGGGGCAGTCATGGGGGCGGCTCCCAGAAAGTATGTGAAGCGTCTGACTTCGGAGCCAGGGGACGTTATCGTGCTGCTGGGCGGCAGGACCGGACGTGACGGCATCGGCGGCGCAACGGGGTCTTCCAAGGTGCACACGGAAGCTTCGATAGAGGTCTGCGGTGCGGAAGTACAGAAGGGAAATGCTCCGACAGAGAGGAAGATTCAGAGGCTGTTCAGGCGGCCGGAAGTCAGCAGCATAATCCGCAAATGCAATGATTTCGGCGCCGGCGGCGTGTCGGTGGCGATCGGTGAACTGGCAGCAGGACTGACGATTGATCTGGACCGGGTGCCGAAGAAGTATGCAGGCCTGGACGGGACCGAGATTGCCATTTCCGAGTCCCAGGAGCGGATGGCGGTGGTGCTGAACCCGAAAGATGTGGAACAGTTTCTGGCCTATGCGGCGGAGGAGAACCTGGAGGCGGTTTCCGTCGCCGTGGTGACCAAGGAGCCGAGGCTGGTGATGAATTGGCGGGGAAAGACCATTGTAAATATCAGCCGGGCATTCCTGGATACCAACGGCGCACACCAGGAGGCAGAGGTGGTATTGGAGGTTCCGTCGAAGGAAGGGAGCCTGTTTGCGAAAAAAGATGTGCCGGATGTGCGGCAGGCATGGCTGCAGACGCTGGCGGATCTGAATGTCTGCTCTCAGAAGGGCCTGGTGGAAATGTTTGACGGTTCGATCGGAGCCGGTTCGGTATTTATGCCTTACGGCGGGAAATATCAGCTGACAGAGACGCAGGCAATGGTGGCAAAGCTGCCGGTCCTGGAGGGGACGACAGACACGGTGACTATGATGAGCTATGGCTTTGACCCATATCTGTCCAGCTGGAGCCCGTATCACGGCGCTATCTATGCGGTGGTTTCTTCGGTGGCAAAGATAGTGGCGGCAGGCGGGGACTTCAGGAAAATCCGTTTTACGTTCCAGGAATATTTTAAGCGGATGACCGGGGATAAAACACGCTGGGGAGTTCCCTTTGCCGCGCTTTTAGGCGCGTATCAGGCGCAGCTGGGTTTTGGCCTGCCGTCGATTGGCGGAAAGGACAGTATGTCCGGAACCTTCAATGATGAAAAACACGGGGAAATCAATGTTCCGCCGACGCTGGTGTCTTTTGCCGTCGATGTGGCCAGCCATAAAGACATGATCACGCCGGAATTCAAGAAAGCGGGAAGTAAGATTGTGGTGTTTCGGATCGAGAGGGACAAGTATGATCTGCCGATGTATGGGCAGATGATGGATGGCTACGAAAAACTGCTTGCCGATATCCGGGCAGGAAGAGTCTTGTCTGCTTATGCGGTGGAAGGCCACGGTCTGGCAGAGGCGGTCAGCAAGATGGCATTTGGCAATCATCTGGGCGTAAAGATTGAACATAACGTGGACCCGAGAGATTTCTTCGCGTCAGCCTGGGGAGATATTGTCTGCGAGGTGGCAGAGGGAAAAGCCGGAGAGCTGGCAATGACTTATACCGTGATTGGTGAAGTCCTTGACCGGGCGGTGTTTGAGTATGGCCCGGTGAGCATTTCCGTGGACGAGGCGCTGGCGAACTGGACAGGCACTCTGGAGAAAGTCTTCCCCACCCGTTCCGGCGTGGAGCAGGTTCCGGTGCCGGACGAGGTTTACCAGGCAGATTCGGTGTATATCTGCAATCATAAGCTGGCACAGCCGACCGTGTTTATTCCGGTATTTCCGGGAACCAACTGTGAATATGACAGTGAAAAGGCCTTTAAACGTGCCGGGGCAAAGGTGGTGACAAGGGTATTTAAGAATCTGTCGGCAGAGGATATCCGGGAGTCGGTGGAAGTGTATAAAAAGGAGATTGCAAAAGCACAGATTGTGATGTTTCCCGGAGGTTTTTCGGCAGGCGACGAGCCGGAAGGAAGTGCGAAATTCTTTGCGGCCGTGTTCAGGAATGCAGTGATTAAGGAAGAAATCGAGAAGCTTTTGAATGAACGTGACGGATTGATGCTGGGAATCTGTAATGGTTTTCAGGCGTTGATTAAGCTGGGACTGCTGCCGGAGGGGCGGATTGTGCAGCAGCATGCGGATTCTCCGACCCTGGCGATGAACACCATCGGCCGCCATGTGTCGAAGATGGTATATACCAAGGTGATGAGCAACCGTTCTCCCTGGCTGCAGGGTGCAAAGGCGGGCAGCGTGTACTGCAACCCGACTTCTCACGGCGAGGGCCGCTTTGTGGCCGGCGAGGAGTGGCTGAGGAAGCTGTTTGCCAACGGCCAGGTGGCAACGCAGTATGTGGATGACAAGGGAGTTCCGACAATGGATGAGTTCTGGAACCCCAACGGCTCGTATATGGCGATTGAGGGGATCACCAGCCCGGACGGGCGGATTCTTGGCAAGATGGCCCATTCGGAGCGGTGCGGGGAGGCGGTTGCCGTAAATATTTACGGGGAGCAGGATATGAAGATTTTTGAATCCGGAGTGAGGTATTTCCGGTAAGAGGCTGCATTTTTCTTGACAGTCCCCGGGATTTACAGTATTATTTTACCTGATTGTGTTTTGCTGGATCATACAAGGAAAGTGCAGATTGGAGAGAACATAAATGAGGAAGGTTGTAAAATTTGGCGGAAGTTCACTTGCCAGTACCAGGCAGTTTAAGAAGGTCGGAGAGATCATCCGGTCGGATAAGGCGAGAAGGTATGTCATCCCTTCTGCGCCGGGTAAGAGGAACGACAAGGATGAAAAGGTGACGGATATGCTGTACGCCTGTTATGACGCCGCCAGCGCGGGAGCAGCGTATAAAAAGCTTCTGAATCAGATCAAGGAACGTTACCTGGAAATTATTAATGGCCTGGATCTGAACCTGAATCTGGACTATGAGTTTAACCGGATTGAGGAGAATTTTGTCAAGGGGATCGGGCGCGACTATGCGGCTTCCCGCGGCGAGTATCTGAACGGCATTGTGATGGCCGCTTATCTGGGGTATGAGTTTATCGATGCGGCAGAGGTGATCTTTTTTGACGACCAGGGGAATTTTGAAGCGGAGCTGACGGATAAGGAATTGTCTGAGCGTCTGGAGCACGTGGAGCGGGCAGTGATTCCCGGATTTTATGGTTCCAAGCATGACGGGAGCATCAAGACCTTCTCACGGGGCGGTTCGGATGTGACAGGTTCGATCGTGGCAAAGGCCATTCATGCGGATCTCTATGAGAACTGGACGGATGTATCGGGGTTTCTGGTGGCAGACCCCAGGATCGTGAAAGACCCGGAAGTGATTGAAACCATTACCTATAAGGAATTGCGGGAACTGGCTTATATGGGCGCCAGCGTGCTTCATGAGGATGCCATTTTCCCGGTGAGGAAAGAAGGGATTCCCATCAATATCCGCAACACCAACAGGCCGCAAGACAAGGGTACCCTGATTGTGGAGAGCACCTGCAGGAAACCTCGCTATACCATTACCGGGATCGCTGGCAAACGTGGTTTTTGCGCCATCAATATTGAGAAAGCGATGATGAATGCGGAGGTCGGTTTTGGGAGGAAGGTTCTGGGGGTGTTTGAGAAATATGGGATTTCTTTTGAACATATGCCTTCCGGGATCGACACGATGACGATTATGGTTCATCAGGACGAGTTTGAGGAGTATGAGCAGTCGGTGATTGCGGGAATCCATCGGGCCGTGGAGCCGGACAGCGTGGATTTGGAGTCGGATCTGGCTTTGATAGCCGTAGTGGGCCGCGGCATGAAAGCGACCCGCGGGACAGCGGGCAGGATTTTTTCCGCTCTCGCGCATGCTCATATCAATGTGAAAATGATCGATCAGGGGTCAAGTGAACTGAATATTATTATCGGTGTGAAAAATGCGGATTTCGAGGGGGCAATCAAAGCGATTTATGATATATTTGTTACACTGGAGATGTAAATATCCGGCAAAATACGCCATATTGGCGTATTTTGCCGGATTGCCGTTTCAGGAAAAAATTGGTTGCACTTAATTGGCGGATAGGGTAAAATATAAACAAATATAACTGATTTACATAAGGTGAAGTGCGAAGACAGGAGGAGTAACCATGAAGTGCCCGTATTGTAACGCCTCAGATACCAAAGTAATCGATTCCAGGCCGGCAGATGAGAACAGTTCGATTCGCCGCCGCCGTCAGTGTGAGAACTGTAAAAAGAGATTTACGACTTACGAGAAGCTTGAGACCATGCCCCTGATGGTGATAAAAAAGGACAGTACCCGTGAGGCCTATGACCGTTCCAAAATTCAGGACGGAGTGCTGCGTTCCTGTCATAAGCGTCCGGTGTCCAGCGAACAGATCAATGCGGTCATCGACGAGATCGAGAATCAGATTTTTAATATGGAGGAGAAGGAGATTGAGACCTCGGCAATCGGTGAACTGGTGATGGAGAAGCTGAAGGGCCTGGATGAAGTGGCTTATGTCCGTTTCGCCTCGGTGTATCGGGAATTTAAGGATGTCAATACTTTTATGGAGGAGCTGGGAAAGCTGTTAAAGAATAAATGATATTAGAACGGTTTTATCCAAGGGAATGGGCAGACAGCGCTTATGCGATCGACTGGGAGGCCTGGTACGAAAAGGGCATCCGGGGTGCGATTTTTGACATTGATAATACTTTGGTCCCTCATGGGGCTCCTGCTGATGCGCGTGCGTTGGCCTTGTTTGCCAGGCTGCATGATATGGGGATGGCAACCTGCCTGTTATCCAACAATAAAGAACCCCGGGTGGCGTCTTTTGCGGCACAGGTAGATTCGCCGTATATTTACAAGGCAAGAAAGCCGGCCGTTGCAAATTACAAAAGGGCGATGGAGCGGATGAGAACGGCCAGGGAGAATACCCTGTTTGTGGGAGACCAGCTGTTTACCGATGTGTACGGCGCGAACCGGGCCGGGATCTACGGGATTCTGGTAAAGCCGATCGATCCGAAAGAGGAGATTCAGATTGTCTTGAAGCGGTACCTGGAAGCAGTTGTGCTTCGCTTCTATAAGGATTCTGTGCGGATGTAGAAAAAAATGGTTGAAAAAACACTACATTTATTATAGAATATAGAAGATTAAGCGTGAGTATGCAAATGCAAGGAGGAATATCACATGATTTCAGCAGGTGATTTTAGAAACGGCATTACATTGGAAATTGACGGGTCCGTATACCAGATTGTTGAATTTCAGCACGTTAAGCCAGGTAAGGGCGCTGCTTTTGTCAGAACAAAGATCAAGAATGTCATGACTGGTTCCGTGGTGGAGCGTACCTTCCGCCCGACCGAGAAGTTCCCGGCAGCCAGAATCGACCGTGTGGATATGCAGTATCTGTATGCCGATGGAGATCTGTTTAATTTTATGAATATGGAAAACTACGAGCAGGTGGCGTTGGCAGAGGATGTGATTGGCGATGCCCTGAAGTTTGTGAAAGAGAACGAGAACGTGAAGGTATGTTCTTATAATGGCAAGGTATTTTCGGTAGAGCCGCCGCTGTTCGTGGAGTTGGAGATCACCAATACAGAGCCAGGCTTTAAGGGGGATACCGCGCAGGGAGCGACCAAACCCGCGACGGTGGAGACAGGGGCTACGGTATATGTGCCGTTGTTCGTAGACAATGGGGACAAGATTAAGATTGATACCCGCACCGGCGAGTATTTGTCCAGAGCGTAAAAGATTGGAAAGAATGTAAAAGCCAGACCCTGGAGAGTCTGGTTTTTCTTTTAGGGAGGAAGATCAAATGAGAGAGATTGATGAGATCAGAGCGGATATTGCTGCCTGCGATGAAGAACTGATGAGGCTGCTGGCCAGACGGATGAATTGTATCGGTGAGGTGATTGCCTATAAGAAGGAGCATGGCCTGCCGATTCTGCAGCCGGAACAGGAGGCGCGTCAGCGCAGGATGCTGGACGAGATTCTGAAAGGCAATCCCTATGAGGAGGAGCAGATGGAGGTGTTTGGGTGTATCCTGAAGATGAGCAAAAAGGTACAAGCTAAGGCGCTTTTTACTCACAATATTGCCCTGATCGGGTTTATGGGGGCGGGCAAGAGTACCGTATCCCACTGTTTAAAGGATATGCTGGCGATGGAAGAGGTGGAGACGGATGCGATGATTGTGAAGGCGGAGGGGATGGCGATCACAGATATTTTTGCCAAATACGGCGAACCCTATTTCCGCAATTGTGAGAGTAATGCCATTATTGAACTGCAGAACCGGCGGCAGGTGATTATTTCCTGCGGGGGAGGCGCCGTGATGCGTGATGAGAATGTGGAGAATTTAAAAAAGGGCAGCCGTATCGTGCTTTTGACGGCAGCGCCTGAGACGATATTGGAACGGGTGAAGGATTCCGATGAACGGCCGATTTTAAACGGGCACATGAATGTGGAATACATTGCGCAGTTGATGGAAAAACGGCGTGAGAAATACGAGAAAGCGGCAGATATCAAGATTGTCACTGACAATAAAAGTGTGATGGAGATCTGTGAGGAACTGATCCGGGAACTGATCCGGATGGAAGAGCAATAATCAGACAGAGGGAGAAAATGACGTGAAGAAAATTCTTGAGTTGATTTCAAACCGGATGGAGGAGGCTTTTCTGGCGTGTGGCTATGAGGAGCGTTATGCCAAGGTGGTGATCTCGAACCGGCCGGATCTGTGCGAATACCAATGTAATGGGGCTATGGCGGCCGCCAAGGCATATAGAAAAAAGCCGATTGCTATCGCAGAGGAAGTGGTAGCATATCTGAAAGAGGCAAAAGAACAGGCGGATAAAGGAAATGTGATGTTTTCACAGATCGAGGCTGTGATGCCCGGGTTTATCAATCTGTGCCTGGACGGAGATTTTCTGGCTTCCTATCTGAACGGGATGCAGAAGGAGGAGAAGCTGGGACTGGAAGAACCAGGGCATGGGGAGACTGTGATTGTGGACTATGGCGGCGCCAATGTCGCGAAACCTTTGCATGTGGGACATCTGCGTTCGGCCGTGATCGGTGAGAGCATCCGGCGGATGGGAGCATATCTGGGGTATCATATGATCGGCGATGTGCATCTGGGAGACTGGGGGTTGCAGATGGGGCTGATCATTGAGGAACTTCGCGAAAGAAAACCGGAACTGGTGTATTTTGACGAAAATTATGAGGGAGAATATCCCAAAGAGGCGCCTTTTGATATCGGAGAACTGGAAGAGATCTATCCCAGTGCAAGCGCGAAGTCCAAAACAGACGAAAGCTTCAAAGAACGGGCGCAGGCGGCAACGCTGCGTCTTCAGGAGGGATATGCCCCCTTTGTGGCAATCTGGAAGCACATCATGGCGGTTTCCCTGGCAGATCTGAAAAGAAATTACGGAAACCTGGATGTACACTTCGATTTGTGGAAAGGGGAAAGTGACGCCGGCCCTTATATTCCGTGGCTGATCCGTGACTTGCAAAAGAAGGGCCTGGCATACGAGAGCCAGGGGGCCCTGGTGGTGGATATTGCTATGGAGGGCGATTCCAAGGAACTCCCGCCGTGTATCGTGCAAAAGTCGGATGGCGCGGCCTTGTATGCGACTACGGATTTGGGAACCATGCTGGAGAGAGAAAAGCTGTATGCGCCCAAACGCTATATCTATATTGCGGACAAGAGGCAGGAACTGCACTATACCCAGATTTTCCGGGTGGCGAAAAAGGCAGGCTATGTGCCTTCGGATACGCCGATGGATTATATCGGTTTTGGAACCATGAACGGAAAGGATGGAAAACCCTTTAAAACCCGCGATGGGGGAGTCATGCGTCTGGAGCAGCTGATTGCGGATATTGAGGAGGCCGTTTACGGCAGAATCCATGAGAACCGGGGAGTGGTCGAGGAAGACACAGCCCGTTTAGGAATGGAGATGTCAGAGGAGGAAGCCAGAGATACGGCAAAGATTGTCGGGTTGGCGGCTTTAAAGTATGGGGATCTCTCGAATCAGGCGGCAAAGGATTATGTGTTTGACATGGAACGGTTTACCTCTTTTACCGGGAATACCGGCCCGTATATTCTCTACACGATCGTAAGGATCCGCTCTATTTTGAAGAATTACCAGGCGGCGGGAGGAAATGTGGATATATTGGCGGCAGAGAATCCGGGGCGGATTTTATCGCCGCAGGGGACTGCGGAGCGGGAGCTGATGCTGGAACTGACCCGTTATAATGAGGTGATGGAGACGGCGTTTGCAGAGTTGGCGCCGCATAAAATCTGCCAGTATGTCTATGAGCTGGCCAACGCGTTCAATGGGTTTTATCGGGACAATAAGATCCTGTCTCAGGAGGATAAGGTGCGCCAGCAGGGCTGGATTCGTCTGATTCTGCTGGTGCAGGACGTGCTGGCAGCAGGAATCCAGGTTCTGGGATTTGACGCACCGCAGCGGATGTAAGCAGGCTTAAGAAGAGGAAGGAGTGTTTCTATGGCGTTATATGATTATAGCGGCGCTTTGCGCCAGGGGCGGAAGCGGTATCAGGAAGCTGTGTCAAAGGGACAGTATCCTTATCTTCCGGTATTGGATGATATCCTGGCCAATACGGATATTGTATCAGAAGTAAATCTTGGAATCATTGACATTCCTCTTGAAAGAGTGGTGGGGACCAAGACGCAGGGGCGGACGCAGGCGTTTGCCAGCAACTTTATGCCGCTTTTGGGAGAGAAGTCGGAGTTCGGCGCCAAGTGGGCTTATCTGTATGACCATCAGATCGAAGAGGGAATCCATGACCCGATTCTGGCTTATGAGTTTATGAATCGTTTTTATGTTCAGGAGGGCAATAAACGGGTCAGCGTATTGAAGTACCTTCATGCCTATAGCATTACCGCGTCCGTGGTTCGTCTGATCCCCAGGCGCAGCGACGACCTCGATACCAGATTGTATTATGAGTTTCTTGACTTTTATCAGGTATCTTTTAACTGTGACGTGTGGTTCAGCAGGGAAGGCAGTTATAAGCGGCTTCTGGAGGTTATGGGAAAAACCCCGGAGGAGATCTGGTCTGAAGATGAACGGCAGTATTTTAAGGCGGCATATGACCGGTTTTCCAAGGTGTTTTATCATGCCCGAACGGAAGAGATGGAATTGACGGCTTCGGACGCGTTTTTGAAATATGTGGAGTTTTTTGGTTATGAGGTAGCCAAGGAACGGACCGCCGATCAGATGAAAAGGGATCTGGTCAGGATCTGGGATGAATTGCTTTTGACCTCCCATGGCAGTGAGATTGCCCTGGTGGAGAAGCCGGAGGTAAAAGAGAGCGCTTCTCCTAAGCTTTTAAACTGGCTGATTCCGGGAACCGCCATTGAACCGGAGATGCTGAAGCCGGCATTTATCTATTTGAAGGGAAAAGAGACTTCAAGCTGGGTTTATGCTCATGAATTGGGGAGGATGGATCTGGAACAGCGTTTTGGCGGTCGGCTGCAGACCCGTTCTTTTGAAAATGTAAGTTCGGAGGAGATGCTGCTAAAGACGATCGACGAGGCGGTGGCGGAGGGGTGCAATGTTATCTTTACCGTGGCGCCGCAGATGGCGGCGGGCAGTGTCAAAGCGGCGATTAAGTATCCGAAGCTGAGGATATTTAACTGTTCTGTCAATATGTCATATTCCTCTATCCGGACTTATTATGCCCGTATGTATGAGCCGAAGTTTCTGATGGGGGCATTGGCCGCCGCCATGAGCGAGCAGGAGAAGCTGGGTTATCTTGCAGATTACCCGATCTATGGCATGGTTTCCAATATCAATGCTTTTGCCATGGGGGCGCGGATGATCAATCCCAGGGCAAAGATTTATTTGAAATGGACCGGCCTGAGCGAGCATCACTGCCGGAAGGAACTGGAGCAGGAGGGGATCACCCATATCTCGGGCGAGGATCTGATCACACCAAGCAAAGCCTCCCGGGAGTTTGGGTTGTACTGCAAGACGCCGGATGGCACGGTTGAGAATCTTGCCACTTCCCTGGTCAACTGGGGCCGTTTTTATGAGCAGATTGTGAATCAGATCTGCCGGGGGGAGCAGGAAGACAAGAACCTGAAGGGCAAAAAGGCTATTAATTACTGGTGGGGGATGTCTGCGGATGTGATCGATGTGATTTGTTCCAAAAACCTGCCTTCTAGCACGCAGAGGCTGATTGATTTTCTGAAGTGGTCGATCCGTTGCGGTTCGTTCCATCCGTTTGACGGGAAGATCTATGCCCAGAAGGGGCTGATTATCGGAGGGGAAGGACGGGGCCTGACACCAGAGGAGATTATTCGTATGGGTTGGCTGTGTGACAATGTGGTTGGCCAGATTCCGGCGATTGAACTTTTTAAGCCGGAGGCGCAGGCGATGATTCGTTCCAATGGAGTCAGGGCGGAGGAAACAGGTACGGAGGAGAAGAAAATTGAAAATTCTGGTACTGGCAGACTGTGAATCAAAATCCTTGTATGAATATTTTTCGCCGGAGAAGATCGAAGGGGTGGAATTGATTCTGGCCTGCGGAGACCTGAAACAGAATTATCTGGATTTTTTTGCCAGTATTTCCAGCGCGCCGGTATTGTTTGTGATGGGAAATCATGATCAGCCGTACAGCGGGGATGCCTATGGCGGGTGCGTTTGCATTGAAGACAGTATTTTTGTTTACCGGGGAATCCGGATTCTGGGACTGGGAGGATCTATGCGCTATCTCCCGCAGGCGGAGAATCAATATACGGAGCGGGAGATGCGCCGGAGAATCCGCCGGTTATGGTGGAAACTGAAAAGAAACCGGGGGTTTGATATTCTGGTTTCCCATGCACCGGCGGCGGGAATCAATGACCTGGAGGACTTGCCTCATCGGGGATTTGCCTGTTTTGCTGATCTGATCCGGCAGTATCGGCCGAAATTGTTTGTCCATGGGCATGTCCATGCCAATTATGGAACGGGATTCAAACGGGTGGACCAGGTGGGGGAGACGATGGTGGTTAACGCCTATGATTATTACATCGTCGAATATCCGGAGACCTGATCTTTCTCCATCATGATGTCAAGGATGGTCTGGTCGGTCAGGGTCATGCCGGGATTGCTGACTCGTCCCATGTTGCGGATGGCTTCTTCCGGCGTGTTGCCGCAGATCCCGTCCGTGGCCTGGAGCACGACGTCGGACATGGCGAGGTGGGCGCTCATCATAGCTGCATTGGTGGCCGTGGCAAGCTTTAATGCGCATCCGATTTTGCCCCCGTCGCAGATCATGCCGGTCAGGTTTCCGCTCATATTGATAATGGTATTTCCGATTTGCCTGTCACTGCCGCCCATCAGCCAGACCATGGCTGCTGAGGCGGCAGTTGCTGCTGATACGCCGCAGCCGCAGGTAGCGGACAGTTTGCCGGTGTAACATTTAATATAGACATTCAAAATGTGGGAAAAGGCAAGCGCCTTTACCAGCTGTTCCTGGGAGGCTTTCAGATATTTTGCGGTTTCCACGACCGGAATGATGGCAGTGATGCCATGGTTGCCGCTGCCGGCGCTGCTCATGACTGCATAGGGACATCCGCTCATTCTTCCTTCTGCGCTGCTGGCAACCCGCACCATCGTACGGCCAAAAAGGCTGTCCCCTAAGGCGCCGTTGTGCAGCTGCTTCTGAAGAGAGGCGGCAAGACCGATTCCCAGGGAATGTTCCAGGCCATAATCGGCCAGCTTTCCATTCATCTCTATTCCCTTCTGCATATCTTTCAACTCTTCCAGCGTACATTGTTCAATCAGGGTTTTGATTGACTTTTTTTATCAGGATTTTATCCGGATCACACACATTCCGGCATGTTTTTCTGGGCGGTGGCCAGCATAAGCTTAATCCGGTTCAGCTGATTGACCTCGCTGGCGCCCGGGTCATAGTCTACGGCGATGATATTGGAGCCGGGGTGCTTGCGCCTCAGTTCCTTGATAACGCCCTTGCCTACAATGTGATTGGGCAGGCAGCCGAAGGGCTGGGTGCAGACAATATTTTTTACGCCGCTGTGAATTAGTTCCAACATTTCGCCGGTCAAAAACCACCCCTCGCCGGTTTGGTTGCCTAAAGAGACAAAGTCCTGGGCCATGGCGGCCAGTTCCCGAATCCGGGAGGGAGGGGTGAAGTGGGTGCTCCTTTCCAGTTCCTTGCGGGCCACTTTGCGCAGATATTCCAAAAGAGAGATCCCTAAGTTGCACAGCCAGGCTCTGGACTGCCTGCCTCCCAGGTGTTCTGCTTTAAAATTGCTGTTGTAGAAGCAATAGAGGAGGAAGTCCATCAGATCCGGCATGACGGCTTCTGCGCCTTCCGACTCCAGCAGCTCCACGATGTGGTTGTTGGCCAGGGGAGAGAACTTTACCAGGATTTCCCCCACAATGCCTACCCGGGGTTTTTGGATATTCAATCTGGGCAGCGTGTCAAAATCCCGGATAATGCCCCGGATGTTCCGGCCAAAGTCGATCATATTGGCGGCCCTGGTGGACAGGCTGCGGATGCAGTTGCCTTTCCATCTATCATGGAGAGCGTTGGCGGAACCGGCTTCCTGCTCATAGGGGCGGGTGGCGTACAGAACCCGCATGAATACGTCGCCGTACACAATGGCCTGCATGGCCTTAGTGACTAACGCCGGGGTAATGGTAAAGCCGGGGTTGGTTTCCATGCCGTTGGCATTTACCGAGATTACCGGAATCTGGGGCATGCCTGCTTTTTCCAGGGCCCGGCGGATAAAGCCGATATAGTTGGAGGCCCGGCAGCCGCCGCCGGTCTGGCTCATAAGCACAGCAGTGTGGTTCAGGTCATATCTGCCGGAGAGGAGCGCCTCCATCACCTGCCCGATGACGATCAGAGAGGGGTAGCAGGCGTCGTTGTTGACGTACTGCAGTCCTACGTCGATGGCAGAGCGGGTGTCATTTTTGAGAACCTCCATCCGGTAGCCAAAGGCCCTTAAGGCAGGCTCCAACAGATCGAAATGGATGGGGGACATCTGGGGACAAAGAAGGGTATAATCCTTTTTCATCTCTTTGGTGAAAAGAATCCGGTTGTAGGCGCTGGACACCACATGGCGTTCATAGTGCTTCTGACGGCGCACACGCAGGGCGGCGATCAGGGAGCGAATCCGGATGCGGGCGGCGCCTAAGTTATTCACCTCGTCTATTTTCAGCACCGTGTAGATCTTGTCGGAACTGGTGAGAATCTCCTGGACCTGATCCGTGGTCACCGCGTCTAAGCCGCAGCCAAAGGAATTCAGCTGGATCAGGTCCAAAAAATCGTTCTGCTTGACAACGGTGGCGGCCCGGTATAAGCGGGAGTGGTACATCCACTGGTCCGTTACCACCAGGGGCCGCTCGGCGTCTGCCAGGTGAGAGACGGAATCCTCGGTCAGCACGGCCAGTCCGTAGGAGGTAATCAGTTCCGGAATCCCGTGGTGAATCTCCGGGTCTGCGTGATAGGGGCGGCCGGCCAGTACAATGCCGTGCTGGTTGTGCTCCTTCAGCCAGGCGATGGTCTCTTCTCCCTTTTTTTCCATATCACGGCGGGATTTGAACAATTCCTCCCAGCCGGCATGGGCCGCCTTCTGGATTTCAACAGAGGAAATGTGGTATTCCTTTCCGATCTCCACGATCAGCTGTTTTGTCAGGATCTCCTCGTTGGTGAAGGCGAAAAAGGGATTCATAAAATGAATATCCAGTTCCGTCAGTTCCTCCACGTTGTTTTTGATATTTTCAGCGTAGGAGGTGACCATGGGGCAGTTGAAATGGTTGCCGGCTTTTGGGGTCTCGTTCCGTTCATAGGGGATACAGGGATAAAAAATCTCCTTGATCCCCTGCTTGATCAGCCAGGAAATATGGCCGTGAACCAGCTTGGCCGGGTAACACTCGGATTCGCTGGGGATGGACTCGATTCCCAGCTCGTATATTTTTCTGGTGGACTGGGGGGAGAGAACCACGGAAAATCCCAGTTCCCGGAAAAATACGGCCCAGAAGGGGAAGTTCTCGTACATGTTCAGCACCCGGGGAATCCCGATGATTCCTCTGGGGGCAATATCCGGAGTCAGAGATTCGTAATCAAACATCCGGTGGTATTTGTAATCGAAAAGATTGGGAATCTCTTTTCGTGACTTTTCTTTTCCCAGTCCCCGTTCGCAGCGGTTGCCGCTGACATACTGCCGGCCTCCCTCAAAGCGGTTGACGGTCAGCACACAATGGTTGGTACAGCCTTTGCAGCGAGTCATGGAGGTCTCGTACTGGAGGGAAATGATCTTATCCAGCGCCATCATGGAGGTCTTTTGGGAACGGTTATGCCGCTCCCTGGCAATCAATGCCGCGCCGAAAGCGCCCATGATGCCGGCGATGTCCGGACGCACAGCCTCGCAGCCGGAGATTTTCTCGAAGCTGCGCAGAACCGCGTCGTTGTAGAAGGTGCCGCCCTGCACCACCACATGACGGCCCAGGTCCGAGGCATTGGTGATTTTGATAACCTTAAAAAGGGCGTTCTTGATGACGGAATAGGCCAGTCCGGCGGAAATATCAGCCACACAGGCGCCTTCTTTCTGCGCCTGCTTGACGTTGGAGTTCATGAATACCGTGCAGCGGGTTCCAAGGTCCGTAGGATTGGCGGCAAAAAGGGCTTCCCGGGCAAAATCTTCCACCTGGTAATTCAAGGATTTGGCAAAGGTTTCGATGAAGGAGCCGCAGCCGGAGGAGCAGGCCTCGTTCAGCTGAACGCTGTCAACGGTTCCGTCCTTGATCTTGATACATTTCATGTCCTGCCCGCCAATGTCCAGGATACAGTCCACTTCCGGCTCAAAAAACGCCGCGGCATAGTAGTGGGAGATCGTCTCCACTTCCCCTTCGTCTAATAGGAAGGCGGATTTTAGTAGAGCCTCGCCATAGCCGGTGGAGCAGGACCAGGCCAGATTGGCCTCCTTGGGAAGGAGGGTGCGGATCTCCTCCATGGCGCGGATAGCCGTGGCCAGGGGACTGCCGTTGTTGTTGGAATAGAAGCGGTAGAGCAGGCTTCCGTCCTCCCCTACCAGTGCGACCTTAGTGGTGGTGGAACCGGCGTCAATCCCCAGGTAGCAGTTGCCCTTATAGGAGGAAAGATCGCCGGTCTTTACACAGTGGCAACCATGGCGCCGGCAGAACGCATCATAATCCTCCTGGGAGGAGAACAAGGGTTCCATCCGATTGATCTCCGCGTCCATCCGGATGCCGGCATTCAGGCGGCTGACCATGTCGCTTAAGGAAATGTCCTCTCCTTCTGCGTTCATGGCCGCGCCGGCAGCGGCAAAGAGATGGGAATGCTCTGGCGCTACGATGTGCTCACTGTCCAGGTTCAGCGTGCGGATGAAAGCGCGGCGCAGCTGGGGCAGGAAATGAAGAGGCCCGCCCAGGAATGCCACGGTTCCCCGGATAGGCTTGCCGCAGGCCAGCCCGCTGATGGTCTGGTTGACCACGGCCTGGAAAATGGAGGCAGCCAGGTCTTCTCTGGTGGCTCCTTCATTGATCAATGGCTGGATATCGGACTTGGCAAACACGCCGCACCGGGCGGCGATGGGATAGATCATCTGATAATTTTCTGCATACTGATTAAGCCCGGCGGCGTCGGTCTGCAAAAGAGAGGCCATCTGGTCGATAAAAGAGCCGGTGCCGCCGGCGCAGATGCCGTTCATCCGCTGGTCAATGCCGCCGGTAAAGTAGATGATCTTGGCGTCCTCGCCTCCCAGTTCGATGGCGACATCTGTCTGGGGCGCCTCAGCCTTTAAGGCGGAAGCGACTGCCACTACCTCCTGGGTAAATGGAATATGCAGATGCTTGGAGAGGGCCAGCCCGCCTGAGCCGGTGATGCCGGGCCGAACCAGGATTTCTCCCAGACGTTCCCGGGCCCGGGACAAGAGAAGGGCCAGCGTCTCCTGGATGTTGGCATAGTGCCGTTCATAGTCAGAAAAAATAATCCGGCTCCCCTCCATAATGGCAATCTTCACTGTGGTGGAGCCGATATCAATGCCTAAAGCGTTCGTGTTATGTAAATTCATATTTGCGGGAAATTCCCTGCCTCCTTATCTTTCCGTTGCGGTTTACCGCTGATAAACATTTATGCAAACATTTGAAAGAAGCCTGCTTCACAGGATGTTCCTGCGAAGCAAAAAAGAATGCAACGATACTTTAACATAAAATTTGAAGGAATACAATTTTATGAGGCGTAAAAAAAGGGTTAAGAAAATCCCCCCTTAATATCCTCTGTTGAAAAAATTGCCGTGAAAAAGTGTATTTTACCATAGTAATTTGTTAAATTCTGTTGTATAAGTGAGAAAATGTCTTGCTATAAGATATCAATATTTACAGGAGGACGTGATGGAACACGAAATTGATCAGGAATATCTTTTGAAGGCCATGGAAGATTTTATTTGTACTCCCAGTCCGGTGGGGTATTATGATGAGGTGAATCCGCTTCTGGTGCGGTATGCCGGGGAGCTGGGGTATGAGGTGGAGTTTGACAACAAGAGGACCGGCTATATCAAGGTGCCGGGGAAAGATAACACAAGGACTATCTGCGTGGGGGCCCATCTGGATACCCTGGGACTGATGGTGCGCCGGATCGACAAGGATGGTATGATCCGTACCCGCAATCTGGGAGGAATCAACTTTAATGCCATTGAAGGGGAGACGGCTACGGTGGTGACCCGGGATGGCCGTACTTATACGGGGCTTTTGGCCTGCCAGTCCCATTCGGTACATGTGTTTGACGATACCCGTACCCTGGAGCGGAATGAGAATACTATGATTTTTATGCTGGATGAGAAGGTGTCCTCGGAGGAGGATGTGCGGGCCCTGGGGATTCGCCATGGCGATGTGATCTGGCTGGAGCCTCATTTTACGGTTACGCCCAGCGGTTTTATCAAATCCCGCTTTATTGACGACAAGGCTTGTGTGGCCTGTGCGCTGGCGGTGATCAAGTACATGAAGGATCATGATCTGTCACCGGCCTGTAATGTGTGGTTTGCCTTCCCGCATTATGAGGAGATCAACCACGGCGGGGCTTACGTGCCGCCGCAGGTCAGCCAGTATATTGCACTGGATATCGCTCTGATCGGCCAGGATTACGATGGCAGGGAGGACAGGGTTTCCATCTGTGTGAAGGACAACTTTTCGCCTTATGACAGGGATCTGACCGGCCATTTGATCGAGGTGGCAGAGCGGGCGAGAATCGACGCGGCAGTGGATATTTTTTATCGTTACGGAACGGATGCCAATGCGGCGGTCCGGGCCGGCAACAATGTACAGGCAGCGGCTTTCGGCATGGGGACCTTTTGTTCTCATGGCATGGAGCGGACCCATATAGACGGGGTGATGGATACAGTCCGTTTGCTTGCCGCCTTTCTGGCGGAGGCATGATTGGATGGTTATAGGAAACGGCATGTTTTTTGCTGTTTCTTATAATAGATTAAGAATGTCCAGCGAAGCACGCCGGCGGCGGGGATTGCTGGATAAAGAGAAAACATGCTAAAAGGAGAAAAGACAAGTGAGAAAATTAGTGAGTGTATTGATTGCAGGCGCTATGTGTGTAAGCCTGCTGACTGCATGCGGCGGATCTTCAGGACCGTCATCTTCCGGAGGCGCGGATTCCGGCGCGGCTGCCGAAGGTTCCGGGGCGGGGAGCGCCCAGGCCGTGGGTTCTTCCATGATCAACATCGGAATCAAGGCCGATCTGACTTCTTTGGACCCTCACAATCACAATGACACCATATCTGCCTATGCCACCCGCCATATTTACAATAATCTGGTCAAACTGATGCCGGACAATACCTTTGCGGGCAATCTGGCAGAAAGCTGGGAGTTTAAAGATGACGTGACCGTGGAATTCACCCTGAAGGAGGGAATCAAGTTCCATAACGGCGAGACCCTGACCTCCGAGGATGTGAAGTTCTCTTTGGAGAGGCAGAAGGAGTCTCCGAAGGTCGGACATCTGGTATCCATGATTGACAGTGTGGAGGTGGTGGATGACACCCACTTTATCATTCATATGAATACTCCTTCCAATGCCCTGATTTCTTCCCTGAACCATTCCGGATGTGCGATTATGTGCAAATCCTATGTGGAAGGCCTGGAGGCTGAGGGCAAGACCGTGGAGGACGCGCCTATGGGGTGTGGCCCCTACAAGTTTGAGGAGTGGAATCCGGGCGCTTCCTTCACGCTGGTGAAGTTTGACGATTATTTTGACCCGGAGACGGCTGCCCAGAATGACGGACTGGTCTTTAAGGTGATTCCGGAGGAATCAGCCAGAACCATCGCGCTGGAAACCGGCGAACTGGATATGGTTATTGACCTCAACACCACGGACGCCAACCGTGTCCGTGACAATGCCAGCCTGGCTTTGGATGAGTGTGATTCTACCCATGTAGAGTATCTGGCTTTGAATGTGGAGAAGGCACCCTTTGACAATAAGCTGGTGAGACAGGCGCTGAACTATGCTGTCAAGAAGGATGACATCGTGATTGCGGCCATTGACGGAGAGGGCGATCCCTTCCACAACTACATCGGAACGGCTGCTATCGGCTACTATGACACAGCCGTGGATTATGAGTATAACCCGGACAAGGCAAAAGAGTTGCTGGCTGAGGCAGGCTACGCAGACGGCTTTACCTTCAATTGTTATCTGGCCGGTGAGATTCGTGCGAGAAGCGCTACCATTATTCAGGCAAACCTGGCGGAGCTGGGCATTACCATGAACATTGAGCAGATGGAGGCTTCCACCTTCTACGAGAGGACCGGCAAGGGTGAGCATGATTCCTGTATTGCCGGATGGGTTGCCAATGCAGAGCCGGATAATACCTATCGCCCCCTGTTTATCAGCGCTAATGCGGGCGCCGGCGGAAACCGCAGCTTCTACAAGAATCCGGAGGTGGACAAGCTGGTGGATGACGCGGCTGTGAACCGGGATCCGGCTGCTGTGCAGAAGGATTATGAGACCATTCTTCAGACCGTGTCTGACGATGCCATTTGGGTGCCGCTGTACACCAAGAAGGGTCTGGTAGCCCGCAATAAGGATCTGCAGGGTTTTGTGATTTCGCCCATCAGTATGCACGACTTTTACGGTGTGCATTATTAATTCCTATTTTTAAATCCAGATTGTTTTTTCTGTGCCCTGCTGCTTTTGCGGCAGGGCATAAGGCGATTTTTTGTTCTTTACCATTACCAAGCAAAGGAGTTTGAATATGCACAAATACGTAATCAAACGTCTTCTGATGCTGATTCCTGTTATTGTGGGCGTATCTTTCCTGGTTTTCTTCATCATGTCCCTGGCTCCCGGCGACACGGCCAGGATGATTCTTGGTGACGATGCCCCCATTGAGGCCGTGGAGGCTTTGAGGGAAGAGTTGGGATTAAATGACCCGGTGCTGGTCCGCTATGCCCATTATATGCTGGATTTGCTTCACGGAGACTTAGGGACCTCTTACAAGTCTAACCGTCCTGTGTTCAGCGAGATTGCCGCTCGTTTTCCGGCCACCTTCCGCTTATCCTTCTGGGGGATGCTGTTTGCTGTGGCCTTGTCCATTCCCATCGGTATTATCTCAGCCACCAGGCAGTATTCCATAGCGGACAGTATCAGCATGGTACTGGCCCTGCTGGGCGTGGCAACTCCCAACTTCTGGCTGGGGCTGATGCTGATTATTGCATTTTCTCTGAATTTGCGCTGGTTCCCGTCAGGAGGGGCCGAAGGGTGGAAATCCCTGGTGCTGCCCGTCATCACCCTGGGCACCGGCTGTATGGCCAATATCACCCGTACTACCCGTTCTTCCATGCTTGAGGTTATCCGTCAGGACTACATCCGTACGGCGAAGGCCAAGGGGGTAAGCCATAGCAAGGTGATCAATAAGCATGCCCTTAAGAACGCTCTGATTCCCGTGGTTACGGTAATCGGCCTTCAGTTCGGCGCTCTTTTAGGCGGCGCCGTGCTGACAGAGGCCGTGTTTGCCTGGCCGGGATTGGGGACCTATCTGGTCAACAGCATTAAGGCCAAGGATACGCCGGCAGTGCTGGGGTGTGTCATTATCTTTTCCATTTGTTTCAGTATCGTCAATCTGGGCGTGGATCTTTTGTATGCTTACATTGATCCGCGGATTAAGTCTAAATATAAATAGGGGGTGACGGCATGAGTGCGGAAAGAACAAAAAAGCGCAGTATGGCTGTGGAAATCTGGCAGCGTCTTCTGCGCAATAAAATGGCCATGCTGGGTCTTGTCATCCTGGTTGCTCTGGCTTTGTCGGCGGTTTTTGCCGATGTGATTGCTGACTATGATACAAAGGTGGTGGCCCAGAATATTTCCGAACGGCTTCAGGGGCCAAGCGCGGCTCATTGGTTTGGGACCGATGAATTCGGCCGTGATATTTTTGCCCGTATTGTCCATGGGGGAAGGGTATCGCTGGTGGTGGGCCTGATCTCCGTGTCCGTATCTCTTCTGGTGGGAGGTTCCCTGGGGGCCTTTGCCGGATTTTACGGCGGGAGAGTGGACAATGTAATTATGCGTGTTATGGATGTTTTCCTGGCAGTTCCCAGTATTTTGCTGGCCATTACCATTGTGGCGGCGCTGGGCACCAATTTGGTCAACGTGATGCTGGCCATCGGAGTGTCCAATACTCCCAATTTTGCCCGTATTGTCCGGGCGGCTGTCATGGGAGTGAAGGACCAGGAGTTTGTGGAGTCGGCGCGCGCTATCGGCACTTCCAATACGGAGATAATTTTCCGGGAGATTTTGCCTAACTGTATGGCTCCGATTATCGTGCAGTCCACCCTGTCTGTGGCAAGCGCCATTCTGTCCACGGCTTCTTTAAGCTTTATTGGCCTTGGCGTCCAGCCGCCGGACCCGGAGTGGGGCGCCATGCTGTCCAGCGGGCGGAATTTCCTGCGGGATGCCATGCACCTTACCCTGTTCCCCGGTCTGGCGATTGTTGTCACTATTCTTGCCTTGAACCTTTTGGGCGACGGTCTGCGGGATGCCCTTGATCCAAGGCTGAAACAGTAGGAGGTACCCATGGCAGAGAAACAGTATTGTATTGATATCAAAGATCTTGCTGTGAAATTCACCACCATGGACGGTGTGGTGCATGCCATCAATGGCGTGGATTTGAAGATCGAAAAAGGAAAAACCTTAGGACTGGTGGGAGAGACCGGTGCGGGAAAGACCACCACGGCCCTTTCTATCTTGCGGCTGATTCCCAATCCCCCGGGAGAGATCACCAGCGGAACCATTGTGTTGGAGGAAAAGAATATATTTGAATATACGGAAAAGGAGATGGAGGCCATCCGGGGCAAGCAGGTGTCCATGATTTTCCAGGACCCGATGACTTCCCTGAACCCGGTGATGACCGTGGGGGATCAGATCGCAGAGGTAATCCAGCTTCACGAGAACGTGGACGCCAAGGGCGCTCTGGAGAAGGCCAAGGAAATGCTGGAAATGGTTGGCATTCCCGGAAATCGTGCCGGTGAGTATCCTCATCAGTTTTCCGGCGGCATGAAGCAGCGGGTAATCATTGCGATGGCTTTGGTCTGCAATCCCCACCTGCTGATTGCCGATGAACCCACCACGGCTCTGGATGTGACCATTCAGGCTCAGGTGCTGGATCTGATGCAGAAATTAAAGGAAAAATACGGCACCTCCATGCTGATGATCACCCATGATCTGGGGATTGTGGCTGAGGTCTGTGATGAGGTCAGCATTATGTATGCCGGACGGATTGTGGAGCATGGAACCTTAGAGGATATTTTCAACCGTACCAGCCATCCCTATACGGAGGGACTTTTCGGCTCCCTTCCCAACATTGAGAAGCGGGAGGAGGAGTTAAAGCCGATTCCGGGCCTGATGCCGGACCCCACGAACCTGCCCGCCGGCTGCCCGTTCCATCCCCGGTGCGTCTATTGCCAGGAGATCTGCAAGAGCAGGGTACCGGCGCAGACCCATTTAAGCGATACCCACACGGTAGCCTGCCTTGCCTATGAGGAAGGAACCGGAGTAAGCCTGGGAGGTAAGCATTCATGAGCGACGTTTTACTGGAAGTAAAGAACCTGACAAAATATTTTGAGACGCCGGCAGGGACCCTTCATGCGGTGGACGGTCTGACCTTTCGCCTGGAAAGGGGGAAAACCTTAGGGGTAGTAGGAGAGTCCGGCTGCGGAAAGTCCACGACAGGCCGTGCCATTTTACGCCTTCATGAGCCCACCAGCGGCGAAGTGATTTTTGAGGGCCGGGATATTACAGGGATTTCCCAGAAAGAGATGACCAGGCTGCGGACAGAGATGCAGATGATTTTTCAGGACCCGTTTGCTTCCCTGAATCCCAGAAAGACGGTCAGCGAGATTATCGCAGAGCCTCTGCGCCTTCATAAGATGTTCAAGAATAAGAAGGAACAGGAAAAACGGGTTCTGGAACTGATGGAACTGGTGGGTCTTTCCGAGCGTCTGGTCAACACCTATCCTCATGAACTGGACGGCGGGCGCCGTCAGCGCATCGGTATTGCCCGTGCCCTGGCCATGAAGCCTAAGTTTATTGTGTGTGACGAGCCGGTATCAGCCCTGGACGTATCCATCCAGGCCCAGATTCTGAACCTGCTGAAAAATCTGCAGAAGGAATTCGGACTGACTTATATGTTCATTACCCATGACCTGTCGGTGGTCAATTATTTCTCTGATGAGATTGTGGTCATGTATCTGGGCAAGGTGGTGGAGCATGCCTCTTCCGAGGATTTGTTTGCCCATCCCATTCATCCCTATACCAAGGCCCTGCTCTCGGCGATCCCGATTCCCAGCCTGGGGGCCAGAAAAGAGAGAATTCTTTTGAAAGGGGAGATTACCTCTCCCATCAATCCCAAGCCTGGGTGTAGGTTCGCCCCTCGCTGTGAGTATGCCCAACCCTGTTGTTTTGAGCAGTCTCCGGAGCTTAAGGAGCAGGAGCCGAACCACTTTGTTTCCTGTCATTTCAGCGACAAATTTTAAGAAAACGGGGCAGATATTTTGATTGAAAGAGTATTCCGCAAAACGTGTCATAGGCGCATTTTGCGGAATTCAGGAGGCAGATATGAAATATCCGATTGATGAGAAGTTTATGATTGATTGCTTTGAGGCTCTGGTCCATGCGCCCAGTCCGGTCAGCTATTATGTGGAAGTGAATCCGGTAGTGGAACGTTTTGCAGAAATGCTGGGTCATTCGGTTACTTATGACAATAAGCATACAGCCTATATTACTCTGGAGGGGGAAGACGGCTCTAAGACCGTGATGCTGGGGGCCCACCTGGACACCATCGGCATGATGGTACGCCGGATTGACGAGGATGGCATGATCCGGGTCCGCCAGCTGGGCGGGATGAACTTTTACAGTGCGGAAGGGGAGACGGTGACGGTGCACACCCGGGACGGGAAAAAATATACCGGCCTTCTTGCCTGCCAGTCTCATTCCACCCATGTATTTGACGATGCCCGTTCCCTTCCCCGGGATGAGGTCAATATGATAATCAGCCTGGATGAGAAGGTGAGAAGCCGGGAGGATGTAAAGGCTCTTGGAATCCGCCACGGGGACATCATCTCGGTAGCGCCCCGGTTTCAGTACACCCCGTCAGGCTATTTGAAATCTCGTTTTATCGACGATAAGGCAGGGGTGGCATGTATCCTTAGTATGGTCAAATATTTAAAGGACCATCAGTTAAAACCCAAATACCGCACGATTCTGGCCTTCCCACACTATGAGGAAATCGGCCATGGCGGTGCCTATGTTCCTTTGGAGGTATCTGAGTTTGTGGCTGTGGATATCGGCCTGATCGGGCCGGACTATGATGGAAATGAATATGCGGTCAGTATCTGTGCCAAGGATAATTCCACGCCTTATGATTATGAGTTGACTACGCGGCTGATCCACCAGGCCCAGAAGGCGGAATGTGATTATGCCGTGGATATTTTCTATCGCTATGGCACGGATGCTAATGCGTCTTGGAAGGCAGGGAATGATCTGAAGGCAGCGGCTCTTGGCATGGCTTGCTACTGCAGCCATGGAATGGAGAGGACGCATGTCCAGGGGCTGAATAATACGGTGAATCTTTTGTTGGGGTATGTTTTGGATATTTGATGAGGGGGCGGGGGACGTCCCCTCCGCTTCTTCCGAGGCTGGTTATTGGCGCGTTCCGGAGTGTGTTTTTTTAGTTTTGTGTTTGTTGTATTGCAATTTTGTTTTACTTCTTTTTTATGATTGTTTCTTAAAAATATCGACGCATGGCTTGTAATCCCTGATAAATCTTTGCGTTCACAAGTGGCAAAATGGTATTTTAAATATAGTTGGAATGTTTCGTTTTCCATAGCGTCAACAGCTTCGCGCATAAATAAGGAGCAACCGTCTGACGCGATATAGCGTAGTCCGGTTGTTGAGAATGTTGACATTAAATCATCGATATCTTCTTTACGGACAAGTTCAAACCAATTCTTTGGTTCTGATTTTGCGGCAAATGTTGCGGTGTCAAGCAGTCCGCTTTTTATGTATTCGGCGACGTTGATATTGTTTCGATGGAATCCTTCATCAAAAATGAAACACATTGAAAATAACCCCGCTGACGATTGGTTTACAGCACATGGAGAGACTCGTTACGGGGTTTTTCCTGATATGTTGGATGCTCTTGCAATGGGAAATATGAAAACGCTGGATCTGCTTGTCCCCCCACAAAACGGAACGGGCAACACATATTTATCCTGCATACAGACCTGCCCCCTGCCCTTGGCCTCTTCCCAGGCGTACCCCCGAATCCCATCCCGCCATCCCATTTCCGCCCCCGCATTTTATCTCTAATCTGTTTGACAAACCGCCTCCCAGAAACTATAATGTGGTTTGTAGGAGTTTCCCGTCTGCTATGATTCCCCTATTCAAAAATCGATAGAGAACAAGCAAAAGGAACTCTCGCAAAAATCCAGCAAAAAAGGAGGCGGCAGGAATGGATGGTGGTTCGGCATACCACATAGACACCGATGATGTGCGAAAGCGGAAGCCTGCACTGTTGTTTCCGGGAATCCGGTGTGTTTTCCCATAAAGATAAGGGAGGACAACATCCTTTTTTCAGATCTTTTCCGGGTGCAGTGCGGGTTTTCGATGCCTGAAACTTAAGCGGAACGCAAAAACTGTGCCAGGGAAAGGAGAGAAAGCTATGATTCGTATTTTTAAGACAGAAGAGGGAACCATCCATCAGAAGGATGAGGCAGAAAGCGGCTGCTGGATTGCACTGACTGATCCCACGGCCACGGAGATCCTGGAGATTGCGGAAAAGTATGAGATTGACCCGGATCACCTGAAGGCCCCTCTGGATGAGGAAGAGCGCTCCCGTATTGAGAACGAGGAACATTACAGTTTGATCCTGGTAGATATTCCAGTGATTGAGGAGAGGAATGAGAAGGACTGGTATGTAACCATTCCCATGGGTATCATCATGACCGAGGATATGATTGTGACCGTATGCCTGGAGGATACCCCGGTGCTGACTGCCTTTATGGATGGGCGGGTGCGGGATTTCCACACTTATATGAAAACCCGGTTCATTCTGCAGATTCTCTATAAGACGGCATCCTTGTATCTGCAATATCTGCGGATTATTGACAAGAAGAGCGAAGTGGTGGAACAGGAACTGCACAAGTCCCAGAAGAACCGGGAGCTGATCGAACTGTTGGAGCTGGAGAAGAGCCTGGTGTATTTTACCACCTCCCTGCGGTCCAACGAAGTGGTCTTTGAAAAGCTTTTGAAGAATGAGAAGATCAAAAAGTATCCGGAAGACACGGAACTTCTGGAGGACGTGATTATTGAGAACAAACAGGCCATCGAGATGGCCAATATTTACAGCGGCATTTTGAGCGGGACCATGGATGCTTTTGCCTCTGTCATTTCCAACAATCTGAATATTGTAATGAAGTTTTTGGCCACCATTACTATCGTGATGTCGATTCCGACCATGGTGGCAAGCTTTTACGGCATGAATGTGAATCCGGCAGGGATGCCCTATGCCCAGAGCCTGTATGGATTCTGGGTGGTGCTGGGATTTGCGGTGGCGTTGTCTTTGCTGGTGGCGCTGATCTTCTCCAAGAAGAATTTGTTCTGAGAAAGGATTGCAGATGAAGTTTTTTAATGAATTTGAACGGAAATTTAACCAATACGCGATTCCGAATCTGATGTATTATATTGTGATCCTGTATGCGGTGGGATTGGCTGTTTTTGTGGTGAATCCTGTGATGTACTGGAGTATTTACGGGAATTATCTGTGCCTGGATGGGAGGGCGATCCTTCACGGGCAGATCTGGAGGGTGGTGACCTTTCTGATCTATCCGCCGTCCTTTGGTTCCTTTCGGTTTACCACGGTTTTTATGGGAATTATTGCTTTGTTTATGTATCACAGCCTGGGGCAGACTTTGGAGAATATCTGGGGATCTTTTCGGTTTAATGTATTTTTCTTTATGGGGATGCTTGCCCAGGCATTGGCATGTATTTTGGGATATCTGGTGTTTCGGCAGAACTGGATGCTGACTACCGGCTTTTTGAATTCTTCTATTTTTCTTGCCTTTGCCATGTACTTTCCGGATGCACAGTTTTTGCTGTTTTTTGTGCTGCCGGTAAAAGCAAAGTGGCTGGCTGTGGCAGAATGTGCCTTGTATTTGTATAGTTTTGTGTTCGGATCGGCTGCAGACCGGTGCGAGTTGGTAGTATCCCTGGCCAATGTGCTGGTGTTCTTTTTGATGACCAGGAATTATAGGAAATATGCGCCTAAAGAGATCAAAAGGAAGAGGGATTTTAAGAAAGAAGCGAAGATCCTGCCCAAAGGCAGTACCCGGCACCGTTGTGCGGTGTGCGGCAGGACGGAACTTGACGGGGATGAACTGGAATTCCGGTATTGCACCAAATGCGAGGGCGATTATGAGTACTGCCAGGATCATCTCTATACGCATAAACATGTGACAAAGGATGAGTAGGATATAGGCCGCCCGGCTATGTAAGAAGCGTTGGCAGACTGCAGGAAAATGGGGAAAGGGTCGAAGGATTTGTGCGGTGAAACGCGCACAGAATGGAGGATATTATGAAAAAGACAAAGATTATCTGTACTATGGGGCCAAACAGTGACGACCGGGAAGTAATGAAGGCGCTGATCTTAAATGGCATGGATGTTGCCCGTTTTAATTTTTCCCACGGTACGCATGAAGAGCAGAAGGCAAGGCTGGATCTGCTCAAAGAGATCCGGGAGGAACTGGACATTCCGGTGGCTGCCCTTTTGGATACCAAGGGGCCGGAGATCCGCACCGGGCTTTTGGAAGGCGGCAACAAGGTGACTCTTGCCGAGGGGCAGAAATACACGCTGACCACCAGGGAGGTTGTGGGAAATGACAAAATCGGCCATATTAATTATGATGGCCTGAATGAAGACGTAAGACCGGGAAACCGGATTCTGATTGACGATGGCCTGATCGAACTTCAGGTAGAGGACGTAGACGGGACGGATATTGTCTGTACGGTTATCAACGGCGGGGAGTTGGGGCAGCGCAAGGGGGTCAACGTGCCTAACGTAAAGATCAAGCTTCCCGCGCTCACGGATAAGGATAAAGAGGATATCCGCTTTGGGATTGAGCAGGGATTTGATTTTATTGCCGCCTCTTTTGTGCGGACTCCGGAGGCCGTGGAGGAGATCCGGAGGATTCTGGAAGAGGCAGGCTCTTCCATGCAGATCATATCCAAGATTGAGAACGCGGAAGGGTTGGAGAACCTGGATAAGATTATTGCGGCCAGCGATGGAATTATGGTGGCGCGGGGGGACTTGGGCGTGGAGATTCCGGCGGAGCAGGTGCCCCACATCCAGAAAAAGATTATCCAGAAGTGCAATATGGCGTGTAAGACCGTGATTACGGCGACTCAGATGCTGGACTCCATGATCCGCAACCCACGTCCCACCCGGGCGGAAGTGACAGATGTGGCCAATGCTGTTTATGACGGCACAGACGTGGTAATGCTGTCAGGAGAGACGGCTGCCGGAAAATACCCGGTGGAGGCTCTTAAAATGATGGTGCAGATCTGTGAGGCCTCTGAGAAATATCTGGATACGGCGGCCTATCGCCAGAGAAGGGTATCGGTGGAAGATAAAGCAAACATTTCCAATGCCGTGTGCTATTCTTCCGTATCCACGGCTTTTGACCTGGATGCAAAGGTGATTATTGCGCCCAGTATTACAGGATACACCACTCGCCAGCTTTCTAAGTGGAGGCCGGGAGTCCAGGTGATCGGGCTTTCGCCCAGCGCGACGGCTGTGCGCCAGATGCAGATCTACTGGGGGGTGAAGCCGTATCAGGCAAAGCGGGCGGAGTCCACAGATTTGCTGATTGAGTCTTCTTTGGACCTCTTAAAGGAGAAAGGCGTGATCGAAGACGGAGATATTGTGGTGGTGACCGCAGGGGTGGTGGACAGAATCAGCCGGAACCGGCCGGCGACCCACACCAATATCATGCGTGTGATTGAGGTGGATTGATCGGACAGCAAAGAGGCAGACAGAAAATAAAGCAAAAAGACGGCAGCATGGGAAATGCGGCCGAAAAGACCGATAGAGGAGAATGATTGACGTGGAGAAAAAAACATTTGTGACCAGAGAGCAGCTGGAAGAGATTGTAAAAAAGTATCCCACGCCCTTTCATCTGTATGATGAGAAGGGAATCCGGGAAAATGCGGCCAGGCTGCGGGAAGCATTTTCGTGGAATAAGGGTTTTCGGGAATACTTTGCCGTGAAGGCGACTCCCAATCCTTATATATTAAAGATACTGAAAGAGTGCGGATGTGGCACGGACTGTTCTTCTGCCACAGAGCTGATGTTGTCGGACGGAGTGGGATTTTCCGGGCAGGAGATCATGTTTTCCTCTAACGACACGCCAGAAGGCGAGTTTAAACTGGCCAACGATCTGGGGGCGATTATCAATCTGGATGACATTACCCATATCGAGTGTGTGGAACGGGAACTGGGGCGGATTCCGCAGGTTATCAGCTGCCGTTACAATCCGGGCGGGCTCTTTGCCATTAGCAATGAGATTATGGACAATCCGGGAGATGCCAAGTATGGGATGACTACAGAGCAGCTTTTCCAGGCATTTCGGATTCTGAAGGAGAAAGGGGCCCGGGAATTTGGCATTCATGCGTTTCTTGCCAGCAATACCGTGACCAATGATTATTATCCTGTGCTGGCAAAGATACTTTTTGAGGTAGCGGTAAAGCTGAAAGAGGAGACAGGGGTTCACATCAGGTTTATCAATCTGTCCGGAGGGATCGGTATTGCATACCGGCCGGATCAAAAACCCAATGACATTGCCGTGATAGGCAAAGGGGTGCAAAAGGTTTATGAGGAAGTGCTGGTTCCGGCAGGGATGGGGGATGTGGCTCTCTACACGGAACTGGGACGTTTTATGCTGGCGCCCTACGGGTGTCTGGTATCGACGGCCATCCATGAAAAACATACCTACAAGGAGTATATCGGCCTGGATGCCTGTGCGGTGAACCTTATGCGGCCGGCCATGTACGGGGCTTATCATCATATCACGGTGATGGGCAAGGAGGATGCTCCCTGTGATCACAAATATGATGTGACCGGGTCCCTCTGCGAAAACAATGACAAGTTTGCGGTGGACAGGATGCTGCCGAAGATAGAGATCGGGGACCTTCTTGTGATTCATGACACAGGGGCCCATGGCTTTTCCATGGGATACAACTATAACGGAAAGCTGAGATCGGCGGAATTGCTTCTAAAAGAGGATAACACCGTACAGATGATCCGCAGGGCAGAGACTCCTCAGGATTATTTTGCCACATTGGACGGATGTGAGATGATGAAAAAGTATTTGTAGAGAAACCGGAGGCTTGAAAGTCATCGGCTCCCTATATCAGTGCAAAAAAGTATCCGGCAAAACGTGCCATTGGCACCTTTTGCCGGATACTTTTTGGTTCTTCGGAAAAGCAAACGATCAGACATTGAACCGGAACAGGATCACATCTCCATCCTTGACAACATAATCTTTGCCTTCCAGTCCCACCAGGCCTTTTTCCTTTGCTTTGGCATAGGTGCCGCAGTCTAAAAGATCCTGATAGTTGACAACCTCGGCACGGATAAAACCCCGCTCAAAGTCAGAATGGATCTTGCCGGCGGCCTGGGGCGCTTTGGTCCCTACCTTGATGGTCCAGGCCCGTGTCTCATCCTCGCCGGAGGTGAGAAAGCTGATGAGTCCCAGAAGCTCATAACTGGCGGCAATCAGCTTATCCAGGCCGGATTCGGAAAGTCCCAGGGCCTCCAGGTATTCCTGCTTTTCGTTTTCCTCCAACTCGGCGATCTCCTGTTCGATCTGGGCGCTGATGACAAAAACACCGGAGTTTGTCTGGGCGGCAGTTTCGCGGACAGCAGCCACATAAGGATTGGAGGCGCCGTCGTCGGCCAGGTCTTCTTCTCCTACGTTGGCGGCAAAAATAACCGGCTTGCAGGTCAAAAGATTCAGGGAGCGGACAAAGGCCATCAGGTCTTCGTCGTCATTCTCATAGGTGCAAGCAGGTTTCCCTTCTTCCAGAACCGCCTGCAGCTCTTTAAGCACCGCCAGTTCCTTGGCCAGTGATTTGTCGTTGAGGGCCGAGCGGGAGGTTTTGGCGATCCTGCGTTCCAAAATCTCCAGGTCGGAAAAGACCAGTTCCAGGTTGATCGTTTCAATATCCCGTGCAGGATTCACATTGCCTTCCACATGGATCACATTGGGGTCATCAAAGCAGCGGACAACGTGGACGACAGCATCTACTTCGCGGATATTGGCGAGGAACTGGTTGCCTAACCCCTCCCCCTTGGAAGCGCCTTTTACCAGGCCGGCAATATCCACGAATTCGATTACGGCGGGGGTCACTTTCTTTGAATGGTAGAGGTCGCCGAGAAGCCGGATGCGCCGATCCGGGACCGCCACCACTCCCACATTGGGGTCGATGGTGCAGAATGGATAATTGGCGGATTCTGCCCCTGCCTTGGTTAATGAGTTAAAAAGGGTGCTTTTTCCCACATTGGGCAGCCCCACGATTCCTAATTTCATACGTTTTTCCTTTCTTGTTTTTTCTTAACTATGTTTTATCTTTATAAAATTTACTTGATTTTCGGGACAATTAATTGTAGCATAGAATCGATACAAAGAAAACCCCAAATACTTTCAAATATGGAAAAATGATAAAAACGGACAGGAGGGATAAGAAGTTGTCGAACGATGGCAGAGAGTGGAGAAATCTGTCGTCCGATAGTGTTTGATTTTCGTGTATTTTGGCGGTAAAATAGAGAAAACATCGAAAGGAGACATGGGGAATGAATGGCGCAGATATCAGTTTCGTGTATCTGGGACTTGCGATACAGAATCTGAGAAATGACCTTTACATTTTCGGATTCCGTATCGCTTATTACGGGATTATTATCGGCCTTGGAATGCTGGCCGGTATTTGGATAGCGCAGTCAGATGCCAAAAGGAGGGGACAAGATCCGGAAATATATCTGGATTTTGCGCTTTATGGCATTATTTTTGCCATTGTGGGAGCCAGGCTTTACTATGTGGTTTTTGAATGGGATTACTATAAAAACAACCTGCTGCAGATTTTCAATCTGCGGGCAGGCGGACTGGCGATCTATGGAGGAGTGATTGCATCAATATTAACCTTGATTGTATTCACAAGAATTCGGAAAATTTCATTTTTTTCCATGGCAGACAGTGGAGTGTTGGGGCTGGTAACAGGTCAGATCATTGGCAGGTGGGGGAATTTCTTCAACTGCGAAGCGTTTGGCGGGTATACGAACAGCCTCTTTGCTATGCGCATAAAATTATCCCTGGTAAGTGAAGGAATGCTTACGCCGGATGTTTTGAATCATCGGATTGTGGAGAATGGGGTGGAGTATATTCAGGTGCATCCTACCTTCCTCTACGAGTCGGTTTGGAATCTCGGGCTTTTGATTTTTTTGCTCTGGTACCGATACCGAAAGCGGTTTGACGGCGAACTGTTATGGATTTACCTGTTCGGTTATGGCATAGGGAGATTCTGGATTGAAGGGTTGCGGACAGATCAGCTGATCTTTTTCCATACCGGAGTTCCGGTGTCACAGGCATTGTCACTGATATTGATTTTGGCAGCTGCCGTAGTTTTGTTTGTGCGGCACAGACCGACAGAGTGGAAACCAAAAGGAGAATAATAGCATGAAAGTTGCGAAGGAAGAACTTGTAAAGGACATTGAAAGGGCAAGAAAGCGCCTGGATAACAGTATTGAGAAGAAAGAAGATTATGAAGCTATTTATCAGAATAGTCTGACGCTAGATCGATTAATTGAACAATATCTTGCGTCTGGATTTTAAATGTAAAGTATATATTGCGGCAGCTGGCCTTTTGCCAGCTGTCTTTTTTTTAAAAAATCCTTGCTATTTTCCTGTGTTTGTACTAGAATAAAACTACAAGTGGTGAAAAGTGGTTCAAAGTGGTGGGAAATGGTGACAGGGTGGTTTAATAGGGCAATGGGTGGTTCTTATGTTCATGGGTGAATATAATCACACAGTAGACGCAAAGGGACGATTGATCGTTCCTTCTAAATTCAGAGAACAGCTTGGAGAGGAATTCGTGGTTACGAAGGGACTTGACGGCTGTCTGTTTGTCTATGAAAACACGGAATGGAAAGCCCTGGAAGAAAAACTGCACGCCTTGCCTCTCACCAATGCCAATGCCAGAAAGTTTTCACGTTTTTTTCTGGCAGGAGCCACCACCTGTGAAGTGGACAAGCAGGGACGGATTCTTCTTCCGGCTGTATTGCGTGATTTTGCCGGGATTGATAAGGATGCCGTGCTGGTAGGCGTGGGAAGCCGGATTGAGATTTGGAGCAAAGACGCCTGGAATCAGTCCAACAGCTATGACGATATGGAAGAAATTGCAGAAAACATGGAAGGTCTTGGCATATGACATTAGAAAGTGGCTTACAAACGCCGTCTGCGAAAGGGACGGCGGGATTTGAGCACAAGTCGGTATTGCTGAGAGAGACCATAGACAGTCTGAACATCCGTTCGGACGGCGTCTATGTGGATGGAACTCTTGGCGGAGGCGGCCACGCATATGAGGTGCTAAAGCATCTCAAGGAGGGGCGCCTGATCGGGATGGATCAGGATGCGGATGCGATCCTGGCGGCATCAAAACGCCTGGAAGAGTTCGGGGAACGGGCGATCATTGTCCGGAGCAACTATGAGTCCATGACGGATGTCCTGGATCGGCTGAAGATAGAAAAGGTGGACGGGATCTACCTGGATTTGGGAGTTTCTTCTTATCAGCTGGATACGGCGCAGAGAGGCTTTACTTACCGGGAAGACGATGCGCCGCTTGATATGCGCATGGATCAGAGAGGGGAGCGGACAGCGGCCGATTTGCTCAATACCTGTGAGGAGGAAAAACTGAGCCGGATTTTGAAGGAATACGGGGAAGAGCGCTTTGCACGGCGGATTGCCGCTAATATCGTAAAAGCACGGCAGAAAAAGCCGATTGAGACAGCAGGAGAACTGGTGGGGATTATCCGGGCGTCGATTCCGAAGAAGATGCAGGCCATGGGCGGCCATCCTGCCAAAAGGACGTTTCAGGCCTTGCGGATCGAGCTCAACCAGGAACTTGCCGTGTTGGAACGTTCCCTTGACGGGATGATTGACAGGCTGACCCCCGGGGGGCGGTTAAGCATTATTACGTTTCATTCCTTAGAGGACCGGATTGTCAAGAACCGTTTCCGGGAAAATGAAAATCCGTGCCAATGCCCGCCTGGATTTCCGGTATGCGTATGCGGCAGGACCAGCAAGGGACGGGTCATCACGCGAAAGCCGATAGTACCCTCCCAGGAAGAGACAGAAGAAAACACACGGGCAAAAAGCGCAAAACTGCGAGTGTTTGAACGTGCAGGGGAATCATACAAAAAAGATAAAAGCCCGGTTGCGGGCGGAAAGGACGGCTAGGGGACAGCGGCATTTTAAGAATTGAGGGAAGGGAGGAGTCAGAATGGCTGCAAAAAGAAGAGAAGCAATGCGTCATGAGTATATCTATGGCAATACGGCAAGAGTGATGGAACCGGTAAAGAGAAGGGAAGAATATCCGCAGCGGCCGGTTCGTCGCAGAGTGGTGAGCTACTCGGTTCGGAGAAATCAGGAGATGGCTCTCCATATGAATCTTCCGTATGTTATTTTGCTGACTTTGGCGGCATTTTGTGTGCTGGTGATCTGTGTGAATTATCTGCAGATCCAGTCAGCCATGACTACCCGTCTTTCGCATATTGAAGAGTTGGAAAAGCAGGTGGAACAGCTGAAAGCAGAGAATGATGCGACAGAGACCAGGATTAATACCTGCATTGACCTGGATTATATTTATAAGGTTGCGACCGAAGAATTAGGGATGGTGTATGCCAACCGGGATCAGGTGCTTTTGTATGACAAGACGGAAAGTGAGTATGTAAGACAATATGAGGACATCCCAACACAATAATCCAGGTGGGAAAGCCGTAAAGGCACGTACTTTTACCAAAAGCATGCAGAAAAAGCTGGCGATTGCGGTTATCGTGATTACGCTGGCTTTGTTTGCATTAATCTATGTACTTTACAACATTATTCAGGAGAATCGTGACAGCTATAACCAGATTGTACTGTCCCAACAGGACTATGAAAGCCGTCCGATCCCATACCGGAGAGGCGATATCATGGACCGGAACGGTACCTATCTGGCCACCACGCAAAAGGTGTATAACCTGATTCTGGACCCGATGCAGATTATGTCTGACGAGGAAAATTATCTGGAAACTTCCGTGACGGCGATATGCAGCGTGTTTGGCTATGATGCTGGGACAATCCGTACCTTGATCCGGGATAATCCCTCCAAACGCTATATACGCTACGAGCGTCAGCTGTCCAGTGAGCAGAAGAATGCCTTTGAAGCGCTGAAAAAAGAAACCAATGAGACGAACGCAGCGAATAATTTAAAGGGCAGGGTGCGGGGGGTCTGGTTTGAGGAAGAGTATAAGCGGATATATCCTTACAATTCCCTGGGCGGCAGTGTGATTGGCTTTGTCAATGGCGATGGCATGGAAGGGGCGATCGGCATTGAGCGATCCTATAATGATTTTCTGGTGGGAACCAATGGCAGGGAATACGGATATCTCAATGACGACTCCAATCTGGAACGGGTGATAAAATCTGCCACCAACGGCAATACGGTGGTTTCCACCATTGATCTGAAAGTTCAGGATGTGGTTGAAAAAAACATCCGGCAGTGGCAGGAAGAGACCGGGTCCAAGCATATCGGAGTAGTGGTGATGAATCCGAACAACGGCGAGGTCCTTGCCATGGCCAGTGAGAGAAGCTTTGATCTCAATAATCCCAGGGATATCGGCGGACTGTACACAGAGGAAGAGATCTGGGAACTCGGCCTGAAGGAAGCCAGGGATACATATAACCGGAAACATAAGGAAGAAGACCCTATTACCCTGGAGAGGGTAACGGAACACTTTTCGGATGAAGAGATCAAATCTTATGGACAGCAGGTGGCATGGAACCAGCTGTGGCGCAATTACTGTATCAGCGATACTTATGAGCCGGGGTCTCCCCAGAAGATATTCACGATAGCGACAGCGATGGAGGAGGGCGTCATTGACGGCACGGAATCCTTTTTCTGCGACGGCTATCAGGAAGTGGGCGGCTGGGAGATTGCCTGCGTGAAGACCAGCGGACATGGGAACCTGACCGTCACGGAGTCCCTGATGCAGTCCTGCAATGACTGTATGATGCAGATTGCGGCCATGACGGGAAAGGGGCGTTTCAGCAAATATCAAAAAATGTTCGGATTTGGTTCCCGGACAGGGATTGACCTGCCAGGAGAGGCCGATACCAAATCGCTGGTATACGATGAGGAGGATATGAACGCTTCCTCGCTGGCCACGAACTCTTTCGGGCAGAATTATAACTGTACCATGATTCAGATGGCGGCCGCCTATTGTTCGGTCATCAACGGCGGCTCTTATTATGAGCCTCATGTGGTTCGCCAGATTCTTAACGAACAGGGAGCCGTTGTAAAACGAATCGAGCCGAAACTGGTGAGGGAGACCGTGTCCGAGAATACGGCCCGTTTTATCAGGGAGGCTTTGTTTCGGACCGTGTCGGAAGGAACCGGAAAAGCCGCCGCGGTGGAAGGGTATGAGATCGCGGGAAAGACGGGGACCGGAGAAAAGTACCCGCGTAAGAACGGAAAATATTTGGTGTCATTTTGCGGTTATGCCCCGGCGAATGATCCGCAGGTTCTGGTTTATGTGACAATCGATGAACCAAATGTGGAAGATCAGGCCCATAGTTCTTATGCGAGCGGGGTATTTCAGAATATTATGACAGAGATCCTTCCCTATTTGAGTATTTTCCCAATAACGGATCCGGAGACGGATTCGGAAGAAACCGATCATTCGCTGCCGGAGCGCGAAGGCATTACCGATAATACTCAAAATGGGGTTTTGCAGGAAACAAAAGTGTATGAAACGGATGAGTATGTGGAATCGGGAGAAGGCAATGGAGTTCCGGCCCAGCTTCCGGAAGGCGCGGTGACAGAAGAAGAGACAGAAGAAAGCCAGACGCAGGAAAGCGGGGAAGAGGAAGAAAGCACAGAAGAATCACAGGAAACATCGGCACAATAACAAGAAGAGAACGGGAGACGTAAGTGCGTTTGCCCGTTTTCTTTTTTCATAAACGGCGGTTCGCTTCATATATTGTAATAATGAGCAGGATTGGAGGATACTATGGGTTCCAATCGGACTCAGCACCGCAGAAAAATGACCTTGCTCTGTTTTTTGGTGTCTGTGGCCATGATCGGACTGATGGGCCGTCTGGGATATTTGATGCTGTGCCGTTCGGAGCATTACAGCCAGATGGCGGAGGATCTGCATGAACGGGAGCGGACGATCAAGGCAGCCAGAGGAAGGATTCTTGATGCAAACGGAGTGGTGATCGCCACGAACCGGACAGTATGTACGATCTCCGTGATTTACAATCAGGTGAAAGACCGTGAAAAGGTGATTGAAACCTTATGCAGGGAACTGGAACTTGAGGAAGAAGGAGTCAGAAAAAAGGTGGAAAAACGCAGTTCCCGGGAGATTATCCGTACGAACGTAGACAAGGAAGTCGGGGACCGGATTCGTGATTATCACTTGCCGGGAGTAAAGGTGGATGAAGACTATAAGCGGTACTATCCTTTTGATTCGCTGGCTTCCCGGGTGCTGGGATTCACCGGAGGGGATAATCAGGGGATTATAGGCCTGGAAGTTATCTATGAGGATTACCTGAAAGGGATTAATGGTAAAATCCTGACTACGACGGACGCGGCAGGGGTAGAGGTGGAAAATACGTTTGAGGACCGGGTGGAGCCGGTATCAGGAAGCGATCTGTATCTCAGCCTTGATGTCAACATCCAGCAGTATGCCGAGCAGGCCGCTTATGAAACCATGGAGAAAAAGGGGGCAAAAAGAGTATCCGTTATTGTGATGAATCCAAAGAACGGAGAAATCCTGGCCATGGTGAATGTACCGGAATTCAACCTGAACGAGCCGTTTACGCTCAATGGGGAGGCGCCTGATGGGATAACGCCGGCGGGAAAGCAGGAACTGCTGAACCAGATGTGGCGGAATCCGGCCATCAACGACACCTATGAACCAGGTTCCACATTCAAGATCATCACGGCCGCCGCCGGACTGGAGTCAGGGGTGGTGTCCTTGGAAGACAGGTTCTCCTGTCCCGGCTTTCGGATTGTGGAGGACAGGAAAATACGGTGTCACAAGGTAGGAGGGCACGGAGGGGAGACTTTTTTGCAGGGAGCCATGAATTCCTGCAATCCGGTGTTCATCGATGTGGGACAGCGTCTGGGAATCGAGCAGTATTATCACTATTTTGAGCAGTTTGGACTGAAGGAAAAGACAGGGATCGATCTTCCGGGCGAGGCCGGCACAATCATGCACAAAAAAGAAAACATGGGACTGGTGGAACTGGCTACGGTCTCCTTTGGACAGTCTTTTCAGATTACGCCGATTCAGCTGATTACGACGGCGGCATCGATCGTAAACGGGGGAAACCGGGTGACTCCGCATTTTGCAGTGAAGGCTGTCAGCGGGGATAACATGAAGGTGCATCGCTTCAGCTATCCGGTAAAGGAAAATATTGTATCGGAAGAAACCAGCGCGTCCATGCGCTATATCCTGGAGCAGGTAGTGGCGGAAGGGAGCGGAAAAAAGGCGGCCCTGGCGGGATTCCGAATCGGAGGGAAAACCGCTACGTCAGAGAAATTGCCCCGGAGCCTGAAGAAATATATTTCTTCTTTTGTCGGCTTTGCCCCGGCAGACGACCCGCAGGTGATTGCGCTGATTACGATTGATGAGCCGCAGGGGATCTACTATGGAGGCACGATTGCCGCCCCGGTAATTGCGGATATTTTTAAAAATATTTTGCCGTATCTGGGAATAAAGGAAGAATCTGTTTTAAGGGAATCCAATCAGTAGTTGATTATTCCTCAAAAAAGACGTATACTATTGGATGTAAAAAACAAAGGATACATACTATATAGGGGTGCAGCATGATTAATGAGACCATACTAGCGATTATAATTGCGTTTGCCATCAGTGCGATACTTTGTCCGGTTGTGATACCGTTTCTCCATAAGCTGAAATTTGGGCAGCAGGTCCGCAGCGACGGGCCGCAGGCGCACTTGAAGAAGCAGGGGACGCCGACCATGGGCGGCCTGGTGATTCTGAGCAGCATCATTATCACTTCCTTGTTTTATATCCGGGATTATCCCAAGATTATCCCCATCCTGTTTGTCACTGTGGGATTTGGGATCATCGGTTTTCTGGATGATTATATTAAAATCGTCATGAAACGTTCGGAAGGGCTGAATCCAAAGCAGAAGCTGGCAGGGCAGATCGTTATTACGGGGATCTTTGTATATTATCTGATGAATTCCGGTGAGGCAGGCACTTTGGAACTGATCCCCTTTACCGGAGGATTTGAACGGGGATATTATATTAATCTTGGAATCCTTTTTATCCCTTTTGTGTTCTGCGTGGTCCTGGGAACGGACAATGGAGTGAATTTTACGGATGGCCTGGATGGCCTTTGCACCAGTGTGACGATTCTGGTCGCTACTTTTCTGACGATTGTGGCACTGGGGGAGAACAGCGGCATCAGTCCGATTACGGGGGCGGTAGTGGGAAGCCTGTTGGGATTTTTGCTGTTTAACGTGTATCCGGCCAGGGTCTTTATGGGAGATACCGGTTCCCTTGCTTTGGGAGGCTTTGTGGCTTCCAGCGCGCTGATGATGCAGATGCCGTTTTTTATCCCTGTAGTGGGACTGATTTATCTGGTGGAAGTATTGTCAGTGATCCTGCAGGTGAGTTACTTTAAGGCCACCAAGGGGAAACGGATTTTTAAGATGGCGCCGATTCACCATCATTTTGAACTTTGCGGATGGTCGGAAACCCGGGTGGTTGCCGTGTTTTCCATTACGACGGCGATTCTCTGCCTGGTGGCGTACCTGGGTCTGTAAATCAGGAGGATAAGAATATGAGTGATCAAAAAGTACTGGTAGCCGGAGCCGGAAAAAGCGGGATTGCGGCGGCGAAACTTCTGTTGGCGCTGGGAGGCGAAGTGATTCTTTATGACAGCAACAGCCGGCTCGACCCAGATAAGTTAAGAGCCAGATTTGACGGGGATGCAAGGATAAACATCTTGCTGGGGGAGCTGACGCGGACAGGGCTTGTGGGCGTGGAACTGGCGATTATCAGTCCCGGGATCGCATTGGATGCTCCCTTTGTGGCCGTGCTGGATGAGGCGAAGGTTCCGATTTGGGGCGAGATTCAGCTGGCATACCACGTGGCGAAGGGGAAATTGATTGCAATCACAGGAACCAACGGAAAGACTACGACGACAGCTTTGACAGGCGAGATTATGCGGGCCTGGTTTGAGGAAGTCTTTGTGGTGGGGAATATCGGAATTCCCTGCACGGAGATGGCACTGGAGACGACGGACCGTTCGGTGACCGTGGCAGAGGTTTCCAGTTTTCAGCTGGAGACGATTATGGACTATCATCCGGATGTCAGCGCCATTCTTAATATTACTCCCGATCATCTGAACCGCCACGGAACCATGGACAATTATATCGAGATTAAAGAGCGGATTACAGCCAACCAGACAGGGAAGGACTGTGTGGTGCTTAACTATGAGGACCCGGTGCTGAGAGAGTTCGGAGAAAGCCGGGAGCGAAAGCCGGAGGTGTTCTTTTTCAGCAGCGGGCGTCCTTTGAAGGAAGGCCTGTACCTGGAGAACGGGCGGATCTTTTATGCCCACGGCGGGAACAAGGAAGCGTTGCTGGATGTCAGGCAGATGCAGCTTCTCGGAAAACACAATTATGAAAATGCAATGGCTGCCATGGCGATTGCCCTGCGCATGGGCGTTCCCATAGAGGTGATCTGCAGGGTAGTGGCCGGGTTCAAGGCCGTGGAACACCGGATAGAATTTGTGCTGGAACGTGCGGGGGTCAAGTACTATAACGATTCCAAGGGAACCAACCCGGACGCCGCGATTCAGGCGATTCGCGCCATGCCGGGGCCGACCGTGCTGATTGCCGGCGGTTATGATAAGCAGAGTGAATATGACACCTGGATTGAGGAGTTTGCCGGCAAGGTGAAGTATCTGGTCCTGATCGGGCAGACGCGCGACAAAATTGCGGAATGCGCCCGGGCCCATGGATTTAATGAGATTATGTATGCCGAGGATATGGAGGAGGCTGTTCACGTCTGCGCCGCTTATGCCGACGCCGGTGACAATGTGCTGCTTTCTCCGGCCTGCGCGAGTTGGGGGATGTTTGACAACTATGAACAGCGCGGGAGAATTTTTAAGGAGTGTGTGAGAGGTTTGTAAGGAGCGGGGGATTTACCGGAAGCCGGAGAGGAGGGGAGGCAGCTGGCGAAGAAAAACAAGCCCAGGCGGTTTTATGACTACAGCCTGCTGTTTTGTGTGATATTTTTGATGGCGTTTGGACTGCTGATGATTTACAGCGCCAGTTCTTATACGGCACAACTGCAGCACGGCGATGCTTCCTACTATATGATGAGGCAGTTAAAGATTGCCATGGGGGGACTGATGATTGCCCTTGTGATTTCCAAACTGGATTATCACTGGTATGCTAAGTTTGCCCTGTTGGCATACATTCTTTCATACATATTGATGATTGCGGTAAAACTGGTGGGAAGCGATTCACACGGAAGCCGGCGCTGGCTGAATGTGGGGGGGATCAGCTTTCAGCCTACCGAGTTTGTTAAGATTGTACTGATTGTGCTTTTATCTGCTGTGATTACGCAGATGGGAAAAAAGATTAATTCTTTGCGGGCGGTGCAAGTGGTGGCGCTGCTGACATTCCCTATTGCAGGCCTGGTAGCTGCCAATAATCTGAGCTCCGGGATTATTATTGTAGGCATTGCGTTTTTTATGCTGTTTGTAGCCTGTAAGAAAAACTGGCCGTTTTTTCTTTGCGGCGTGATCGGGGGGATCGTGGTGGCGACGGCAGGGCCGTTGGCCATTTTTCTGGAGAAGATAAAGCTTTTAAAACCCTATCAGCTGGAGCGGATTCATGTGTGGCTGGACCCGGAAGCTTATCCGATGGACGGAGGGTTTCAGGTGCTGCAGGGATTGTATGCCATCGGGTCCGGAGGGCTGGTCGGAAAGGGCTTGGGGGAGAGCATTCAGAAGATGGGATTTGTGCCGGAGGCCCAGAATGACTATATTTTTGCCATCATTTGCGAGGAACTTGGCTTGTTTGGGGCGGTTTCCGTTATTTTGATGTTTCTGTTTCTTATTTACCGGTTTATGCTGATTGCTTCCAATGCGCCGGATCTGTTCGGGGCGCTTCTGGTGGTCGGCGTTATGGGACATATCGCGATTCAGGTGATATTAAATATTGCAGTGGTTACCAATAGCATTCCCAATACAGGGATTACGCTGCCGTTTATCAGCTATGGGGGTACTTCGGTATTGTTTTTGATGATTGAAATGGGAATGGTCCTCAGTGTTTCCAATCAAATAAAACTGGAAAAATAGTCACAATTTTTGTGTTGATACATAGGATAGGATATAGGCAAATACCACAGGAGGTATCGTATTGTCTGTCATTCGAGTCCGGGGTTTGCAGAACCTGCACGGAGAGATCCGGATACAGGGTTCTAAAAATGCAGTTCTTCCGCTGATGGCAGCGGCATTGCTCCACAGCGGTATTATCGTAATCACGAATGTCCCCAGAATACAGGATGTTTTCTGTATGTTGGGGATATTGGAATCTTTGGGGTGCCATTGCAGGTTTGAGGGTCATGAACTGATGATGGACACCCGCAGCCTTCTCTTATCACGGGTTCCGGACGTACATGGGAAACAGATGCGTTCTTCGGTCATACTTCTGGGACCTCTGTTAGGACGGCTGCATGAGGCCGAGACCTGCTATCCGGGCGGCTGCTCCATCGGCAGGCGTCCGGTTGATTTGCATTTGTCGGCTTTGGAGAAGATGGGAGCGGAGGTTTGGGCAAAAGAGGATCAGATCCGGGTGTCGGCCAAGGCGCTGCATGGGTCGGATATTTATCTTTCTTTTCCCAGTGTGGGGGCTACAGAGAACATTTTGATGGCGGCGACGGCATCTTCGGGGATTACCCGGATTCACGGGGCAGCCAGGGAACCGGAGATAGAGATCCTGTGCCGTTTTTTAAACGCTATGGGGGCCGCCATTGATGGGATTGGCAGCGATCTTTTGACGATTCATGGAGGAAAGCCGTTTCATGACGTGGTATTTGCCGTGCCGGGCGACCGGATCGTGGCAGGGACTTATCTGGGAGCGCTTATGGCCGCGGGAGGGAATATCCGCCTTTTGGGCGTTCCGACAGAGCATATGGGAGGGACACTCGCCGCCGTAAGAGGAATGGGATGTGAGGTGAAGGCTCAACATGGGGATATTTGCGCCTGCATGAAAGAACGGCCCCGCCCGGTATCTCTCTGCACAGGGCCTTACCCGGAATTTTCTACGGACCTGCAGTCCGTGATGCTGGCGGCGGCATCCGTGGCACAGGGAAGGTCCCGTATCCGGGAAAATGTATTTGAGGAAAGATTTGCCACTGCACAGGAATTACAAAAAATGGGGGCGCATATTATAATAAAGGGAAAAACCGCGCTGGTGACGGGAACATATCCCCTGGCGGGAGGCGTGGTTCAGGCCAGGGATTTAAGGGGCGGAGCCGCCCTGGTAGTGGCAGGGCTGGCCGCAGAAGGTGAAAGCCGGATTTACGGATATTCTTATATCAGCCGGGGTTACGAGGATATCAGCCGGGATCTGGCAGCTGTGGGGGCAGATCTCTCCCTGGAAGAGGATTGAAAGATGCAAAAAGAAAACAAGAGAAAAAGAATAATAGGGATTGCGGCGGTTGCGGTTGCACTGCTGATATTTTTTCTTATATCTGCGAGTATTTCAGAAGTAGAGGTGACAGGAAACGGAAAGTACACCAGTGAGGAGATTACGGAGATCTTGTTTCCGGATCGGATGAGCCGCAATTCCCTGCTTTGTTTTTTGAGAAATCGTCTGCAGGAGCACATACAGATTCCTTTTGTGGAGGATTATGAGATTATTTTTCACAGTCCGGTTCAGGTGGAAGTGATCATTTATGAGAAGAGTGTGGTAGGTTATGTGTCTTATATGAACAGCTATATGTATTTTGATAAGGATGGGATTATTGTAGAAAGCGCTAACGAGGCTCTTTTGGGGGTTCCTCTGGTGACGGGGCTTAAGTTTGGGCAGATTGTCCTTTATCAGAAGCTGCCGCTGGAGAAAGAGGAGGTATTTCCGGAGATTTTAAACCTCACTCAGATTCTTTCCATCTATGAGATGCAGGTAGACCGGATTCAGTTTGGGACTTATGGGGAGATTACATTGTTTTTGGGGGACCTTGAAGTTCTGCTTGGAAACAGCGGGAATTTAAACGATAAGGTCTCAGAATTGAATGATATGCTTCCTCAGCTGAAAGGCCATGGAGGAATTCTTCATCTTGAGGATTATGATGAAGCGAATATCCGGGCTGGTTACACACTGGAGCCAAAATCTTAGAAAACTTGCGAAGTTTTTACAAAATAACAGTTGATATTTTTTAGAAAATCACATATAGTATTAGATAGACCAGATTAAGAACTCATATGAAGGTAATGTGCGGGGAAGGATCTGAGAGGGTTGAAGGAGGAAGAAAGTCTTGTTAGAGATTAAGATAAATGATACGGAGAATTCGGCAAGGATCGTGGTAATCGGGGTCGGAGGCGCGGGGAATAATGCAGTGAACCGCATGATTGAAGAGAATATTGCCGGTGTGGAATTCATCGGGATCAATACCGATAAGCAGGCGTTGCAGTTTTGCAAGGCCCCGACTGCTATGCAGATCGGGGAAAAGCTGACAAAAGGCCTGGGAGCAGGGGCCAAACCCGAGGTGGGTCAGAAAGCAGCCGAAGAGAATTCGGAGGAGCTGGCACAGGTTATGAAGGGGGCGGATATGGTATTCGTCACCTGCGGCATGGGCGGCGGTACCGGTACCGGCGCAGCGCCGGTGATTGCCCGTCTGGCCAAGGATATGGGGATTCTGACGGTAGGCGTAGTGACCAAGCCGTTCCGGTTTGAGGCAAAGACCCGTATGACCAATGCGTTAAGCGGTATTGAGCGGCTCAAAGACAGTGTAGATACCTTGATTGTCATTCCGAATGATAAGCTTCTGGAGATCGTGGACCGCAGGACTACTATGCCGGACGCCCTTAAGAAAGCAGATGAGGTATTGCAGCAGGCGGTGCAGGGGATTACGGATTTGATTAATGTGCCGGGCCTGATCAATCTCGACTTTGCCGATGTGCAGACGGTGATGACGGACAAGGGGATTGCCCATATCGGCATCGGACATGCCAAAGGGGATGAGAAGGCGCTGGAGGCAGTGAAGCAGGCAGTGGCGAGTCCGCTGCTGGAGACGACGATTGAGGGCGCCACACATGTGATTATCAATATTTCCGGAGATATCAGCCTGATTGAGGCGAATGAGGCTGCCAGCTATGTACAGGACCTGGCAGGTGACGATGCGAATATTATTTTTGGCGCCATGTATGATGAGAATGCCCAGGATGAGGCGAGTATTACCGTGATTGCCACCGGCCTGGATGGCCATGCCGCCGGCGCTTCTGTGGACAAGGCGATGGCAGGCTTTAACAACTTTAAGCCTAAGATGCCGGGCGGGATGAACTTTGCAGGACAGGGTGCGAATCCGGCTGCGGCTGCGGCGGAAGCCAGTGCGACAGCCAGACCGAATCCGCAGCAGGCCGGACAGAGGACGGCGCCGCCCAATGCAGGCCCTCAGCAGAGTACATCCGGACAAGCAGCAGCGTACCGTCCGATGAATCGTGACGTACAGATTAATATTCCGGACTTTTTAAAGAACAAACGCTGACCCACGAAATGAGTCGCAAATAGAGAAAACATAGCGAAAGGCAGAAAGCTGAAAAGTTTTCTGTCTTTTTTTGTCATACAAAAAAGTTGGTACTGCTCTCTGGCTTTGACAAAATTTTCCATCATAAGTGAGTATACTATAGAGTATCGGAAATGCGGCAGCAGGAGGTGGGGCAAAAAAACGTGACGATCACGTTATATCTGGATGTGTTTTTTCTCATCAATTTTGGAATGGATTATCTGCTTTTGTCCCTGGTAAAACGCCTGCTTCATCTGGCATCGCCATGGCAGCGTCTGAGTGCTGCTTCTCTGGCCGGAGCCATTTGGGCGTGTCTGGACCTGCTCGTTGGAGGGATTCCTGCCTGGGCGGAGTTTTTGCTTACCTGGGTGGTTGTCGGAGGGATAATGGCCATACTTGCTTTCGGCAAAGGCAGATGTTTATGTCAGCAATCCGGAAAGAGAAAATTCGCGGATTTTCATGATATCGGGATCAGCCTGCTGACTTTCTGGATGGTCAGCGCCCTGGCCGGGGGGATCTTCAGTGTTTTGGGAGACCAGACTTTGGCGGGGTGGTATCTTTCCGGCACGCGGGCGGTGCGCCAGTGGCGTCTGCTTCCGCTTTGTTTCTGGGCGGCGGGGATTTATTTCGGACTTTGCGGCTGCCTGGGACTGATAAGAAAAAAAACAAAAGAGCAGAGGATTCTATACCAGGTAAAACTTTCCTATCGGGGAGAAGAGGTCTTAGTGACAGCGCTGTGGGACACGGGGAATCAGTTATATGAACCATATGGCGGGCAGCCGGTCCATATCGTTACCGGCGAGGTGTGCCGGCGCCTGTGTAAAAGCGTGCCTCAGCTGATTTATATTCCGTTTCGGACAGTGGGCAATGAATATGGCATGATGCCTGGAATCCGGATTGACTTTATGGAAGCGGAAGAAGAAGGAAAAGTGGTGCGGCGATGGGAACGGCCTTGGCTGGCCGTCAGTAAACGGCCGCTCTCTCTTTCGCATCAATATGAAATGCTTTTGCATGGGGAGGAATAAAAGAAATATGATAGTTAAGGTTTCCATACCAAATCGGTTTCAGTTCAAAGCAGCGACATCCTTTACGACAATGCTGTGGCAGCGTCAGGGAGAGGTACATTACATAGGCGGTGCGGATATCCTGCCGCCGCCGCTGGATGTGAAGGAGGAAGCGGAGATGATTTCCCGCCTGGGCACGGAAGGAGAGAAAGAGGCCCGTTCCCTGCTGATTGAACATAATCTGCGTTTGGTGGTTTATATTGCAAAGAAGTTTGACAATACCTGTGTGGGGGTTGAAGATTTGATATCGATCGGAACCATCGGACTGATCAAGGCAATCAATACCTTTAATCCGGATAAGAATATCAAACTGGCAACTTACGCCTCCCGCTGTATTGAAAATGAGATTCTGATGTATCTTCGCAGGAATAACAAAACACGAATGGAGGTATCCATTGATGAGCCTCTGAATGTGGACTGGGATGGCAATGAACTGCTGCTGTCGGATATTTTAGGCACGGACGAGGATGTTATTTACCGTGACCTGGAGGATGAGACGGAGAGAAACCTGTTAAAACATGCCATCAGCCGCTTAAGTCCGAGAGAGCGGAAAATCGTGGAATTGCGGTATGGGTTAAAGGATGCGGACGGAAATGAGATGACGCAGAAAGAGGTGGCTGACTTGCTGGGGATTTCCCAATCGTACATATCACGGCTGGAAAAAAAGATTATGAAAAGGTTAAAAAAGGAGATTATCCGGCTTGAATGAACTGCTGCTGTGGCTGATTCGGGGATTGACCGTGCTGCTGGGAAGCAGCTATCCGGCTATTGCGCCGGAAAAAGAACCCGTGCGGGAGTGGGGGAGAGATCCCTCTTATGCAATCTATCAGGATTACAGGTATACGTATGATTCATACGTATACCTTTTTTGGGATGAAAGTACAGGTGCAGGGCCGGAGAATGCGGGAACAATGACGGATAAGGGAGGATGGAACCATATGGAAAATGAAACCGTCCGGGAAGACACGGCAGAGGCAAAAGGCCAGGAGGCGGACGGGGGCGAAAAACCAGCCGAAAATGGGGAGGCGCAGCAGGAAAACCATGTACCGGTGATGGCGCAGCTTCAGGACTACGATTTTCTGATGAAAAATTTTTACAGCGTCCATACCTCCACGACGGCTCCGAGAGATCTGATGAAGGCGGACGAACTGCTGAATATGGATTTGAAGCTGGAAAAAGATCCTTCCCTGCCGCAGATCCTGATTTACCATACGCATTCCCAGGAAACCTATGCCGACTACGGGCCGGAAAACCCTGGTGCTTCGGTAGTCGGTATCGGGAATACCCTGACGCAGCTTTTGCAGGAAAAGGGATGGAATGTGATTCACGACACAAGCGCTTATGATATCCAGGGCGGAACGCTGGACCGGAGCCGCGCCTACAACTATGCGCTGGAAGGAATCAGCAGAATCCTACAGGAGAATCCCTCCATCCAGGTAGTGCTGGATTTGCATCGCGACGGGGTAAAAGATACCTTGCATCTGGTGTCGGAGGTAGGAGGAAGGCCGACTGCCAACATTATGTTTTTCCAGGGGATGAGCCGGACGCCGGAAGGCGAGATCGAGTATCTGCCCAACCCGTATTTAAAAGAAAACCTGGCGTTTACCCTCCAGATGCAGCTGGGAGCGGCGCAGCAATATCCCGGGTTTACCAGAAAAATCTATATGAAAGGACTTCGCTATAATCTTCACCTGCGGCCACGTTCGGCCCTGATTGAGGTGGGGGCGCAGACGAACAGCGGACAAGAGGCGCACAACGCTATGGAACCGTTGGCGGAACTTTTGGATAGGGTGTTGCAAGGCGGATAAAAAAATGGTATATTGTAATGATAGTGGCTAATGAGATAAAAGTGAGAGAGGAAACCATATGGCAGAAATGGACCAGAGCAAAATCCGTAATTTTTGTATTATCGCACATATTGATCACGGGAAGTCTACCCTGGCGGATCGCATTATTGAGATGACAGGGCTGCTCACCAGCCGGGAGATGCAGTCGCAGGTTTTGGATAATATGGAACTTGAGAGAGAACGTGGCATCACAATTAAGGCACAGACGGTCCGGACCGTGTACCGCGCAAAGGATGGGGAAGAATATATTTTTAATCTGATAGATACGCCTGGACATGTGGATTTCAATTACGAAGTCAGCCGGAGCCTGGCTGCCTGCGACGGAGCGATCCTGGTGGTAGATGCCGCTCAGGGGATTGAGGCCCAGACCCTGGCGAACGTTTACCTGGCGCTGGATAATGACCTGGATGTGGTGCCGGTGATTAATAAAATTGATCTTCCCAGTGCGGACCCTGACCGTGTAGCCGATGAGATTGAGGACGTGATCGGGCTGGAAGCCCACGACGCACCGCGGATCTCGGCGAAGACCGGACTGAATGTGGAAGAGGTGCTGGAGGCGATTGTCAAAAAGGTGCCGGCTCCCCAGGGGGATTCGCTGGCGCCTTTGCAGGCTCTGATTTTCGATTCGGTATACGACTCCTACAAGGGCGTGATCGTATTCTGCCGGGTGGTGGAAGGCGCGATGGGAAAAGGCACGCGGGTACGTATGATGGCGACCGGTGCGGAGGCGGAGATTGTGGAGGTGGGGTATTTTGGCGCCGGCCAGTTTATTCCCTGTGAGACCTTAAGCGCAGGGATGGTGGGATATCTGACTGCCAGTATCAAGAACGTAAAAGATACGATGGTAGGAGACACCGTGACAGACGCGCACAGGCCCTGCGCGCAGCCGCTGCCGGGTTATAAGAAAGTGACTTCCATGGTTTACTGCGGACTGTACCCGGCGGATGGGGCCCGTTACAATGATCTTCGGGATGCCTTAGAGAAGCTTCAGCTGAATGATGCGTCGCTGTTTTTTGAGCCGGAGACTTCCGTGGCTCTCGGCTTTGGGTTCCGCTGCGGCTTCCTGGGACTTTTGCATCTGGAGATTATTCAGGAGCGCCTGGAACGGGAGTACAATCTTGATCTGGTGACTACCGCTCCCAGCGTGGTGTACCATATCCACAAAAAGAACGGGGAACTGATCAAGCTGACGAACCCTACCAATATGCCGGACCCTACGGAGATTGATTATATGGAGGAACCGATCGTATCGGCAGAGATCATGGTGACCACCGAGTTTGTGGGTGCGATTATGACGCTGTGCCAGGAACGGCGCGGGGTATATAAGGGAATGGAGTATATGGAAGAAACCCGTGCGCTTCTGAAGTACGATCTGCCGCTCAACGAGATTATCTATGACTTTTTTGACGCGCTGAAGTCGCGTTCCCGCGGATATGCTTCTTTTGATTATGATTTGAAGGGATATGAACAGGCAGAACTGGTGAAGCTGGATATCCTGGTGAATCGGGAAGAGGTGGACGCACTTTCCTTTATTGTCCATGGAGCTTCAGCCTATGAGCGCGGCCGGAAGATGTGCGAGAAACTCAAAGAAGAGATCCCGCGCCATCTGTTTGAGATTCCCATTCAGGCGGCGGTCGGCGGCAAGATCATTGCCCGGGAGACCGTGAAAGCAGTGCGCAAGGATGTACTGGCAAAATGTTATGGCGGCGACATCACCCGCAAAAAGAAACTGTTGGAGAAACAAAAGGAGGGAAAGAAGCGAATGCGCCAGGTAGGGAATGTGGAGATTCCGCAGAAAGCCTTTATGAGTGTGCTGAAATTAGATGATGAATAAACGAGAATTGGAACTTTATATCCATATCCCGTTCTGCGCCCGCAAGTGTGCTTACTGTGATTTTTTGTCCTTTGCGGTTTTGGAACATACTTATCGGGACTATATGGACAAACTGATTGAGGAGATCTACGGCCAGAGTCTTTTTTTTCAGGACAGAAGCGTTACCAGCATATTCGTGGGCGGGGGGACGCCGTCCATTCTGCCCCCGGAACTGGTGGAAGAATTATTTGCTGTCCTCCATGGCTGTTTTACGGTTGCCGGGGATGCGGAGATTACCATTGAGGCGAATCCCGGCACGCTGACCATGGAAAAGCTGGAAGTATACCGGGAGAGCGGAATCAATCGTTTAAGTCTTGGATTGCAGTCGGCAGATGATCAGGAATTGAAGATATTAGGACGGATACATACGTTTGATGACTTCCTGAAAAGTTATCAGCGGGCCCGTCAGGCAGGTTTTAACAATATCAGCATTGATTTGATGTCGGCGCTGCCGGGACAGGACATGCATTCCTGGAAGAATACCCTGCGCAAAGTGACAATGCTAAAGCCGGAACATATTTCAGCGTACAGCCTGATCATTGAAGAGGGAACGCCGTTTTATGAGAGGTACGGCAAAACAGGTGAGGCGATAGAAACGGATCGGGTATCAGGGACCAATGATGGTTTTCCCGTTAAAAGTGTCCTTCCCGGGAATTCCTGGGACAGCCGGATGGAACTGCCGTCGCTGCCGGATGAAGATACCGACCGGGAAATCTATCACATGACAAAGAATTTTTTGGCGGCTCAGGGATATGAGCGATATGAGATTTCCAACTACGCCAGACCTGGCTGTGAGTGCAGACACAACATCGGCTACTGGACAGGAGTCGATTATCTGGGCCTGGGCCTGGGAGCCTCTTCTTATATTGGCGGTTGCCGTTTCCGTAATGAGACGGATCTGCGCAGATATTTATCGCTGGATCTGCGGCAGGCGGGAATCGCGGCCCGGGATATTCAGGAATTGACATTGGAAGAGAAAATGGAGGAGTTCATGTTTCTGGGATTGCGCATGATGCGGGGGGTGTCCGGGAATGAGTTTTTGGGACGCTTCGGGAGAAACATGTGGAAACTTTATGATACGGCATTTCAAAAGCTGCAGGAACAGGGGCTGATCGAGGTGGACAAACCCTGGGTGAGGCTGACAAGCCGGGGGATTGACGTGAGCAATCGGGTGCTGAGCGAGTTTTTGCTGGACTGAGGAGGAAGGACTGCCGGGGCCATACCGGCGCAACAAAATATTCAGAAAAAATTAAAAAGTGAAAAGTTGCCCTTTTTTTCGGCTTTTGGTATACTGGTTTTTGATGGACAGAATAGTAGGAAACTGGAAATACCAAAAGAGTCGGGAGGGTATATGACGGATTTCAAGAATAAAAGGGGCCTGAACATGATCCGGCAGCTGGCAGGCGTTGCATTGGCAGGAATCATGCTGCTGGGGGGAACGCTTTCCGTTCAGGCGGCTCCGGGCGACGGCGGAAGTAAACTTAGCACGGCAGGGAATAAAGAATCCGTGGGAGGGCCATCGCAGGAATTGCGGGGGGTATGGATTTCTTATCTGGATTGGGAGAAGCTTCCGGCGGATGAAACGGGATTCAAAAAAGGCGTGGATCAGATCCTGGAACGGTGTGTGGAGTTAAAGATGAATGCTGTTTTTGTTCAGGTTCGGCCGGATGCGGATGCGATGTATCCGTCAGCTTATTTTCCGTGGTCCCGGTTTGTGACAGGGACACAGGGACAGGACCCGGGATATAACCCGCTGGCATATTTTGTGCAGGCAGCCCACAGACGCGGGTTGCAGTTTCATGCATGGATTAATCCTTACCGCGTGACTGGCTATTTGAACCGCTGGAATCAGGTGTCTGAACAGAGTTTTGCCAGGCAGTGGCTGTCAGATGATGACGCCGCCAATGACCGTTGGGTATTAAAGTACAACGGAGAATATTATCTGAACCCGGCAGTCAGGGAAGTACGGCAGAGGATTATTGGCGGTGTGCAGGAGATTGTGGAATATTACGATGTGGACGGAATTCATTTTGACGACTATTTTTATCCGGAGATTGACGATGAGGACCCCGGCAAGTGGTTTGATAAGCCGGAATATGAGGCTTCCGGCAGTTCCTTAAGTATCAGTGACTGGCGTCGCGAGAATGTCAATCAGCTGATTCGGGGGACCTATCAGGCCGTGAAGGCGGCGAAGCCTCAGGTACAGTTTGGAGTCAGTCCGGAGGGGTATTTGGATGATCTGCGCAGCGACAGCCGCCTGTTTGCGGATGTGGATACCTGGTTGTCGCAGGATGGGTACGTGGATTATATTATGCCGCAGATTTACTGGGGATTTGAGCATAAAATGCCGGATGGGAGTCTGGCGCCGTTTGCATTTTCCAATAATCTGAAAGAATGGATTCAGCTGAAGAACAAGGGGAACGCCAGGCTGTATCTGGGACTGGCCATGTATAAGACCGGTTCCGGAAGTAAGGATAACAATGCGGTTCCGGAGTGGCTGCGGCGAAACGATATTATTAAGCGCCAGGTGGAAGAGGGCCGGGAAAGCAAAGAAGTGTCAGGATATTGCTTTTATGCATACAGTTCGTTTCAGGAATCGGCCTGTCAGGCGGAACTGGCCAATCTGATGAAGGTATTCGACTAAGGAAGATAAGAGGATGTATGGGAAAGGGGATTGAGCAAAGATGAAAAAATTAGAGGATTATGTGGTGAGCATTCCGGATTTTCCGGAACCGGGGATTATTTTCCGGGATATCACGTCAATTCTGCAGGATGCAGACGGACTGCAGCTGGCGATTGATGAATTGCTTAAGATGCTGGAAGGCGTGGATTTTGATGTGGTATTGGGGCCGGAGTCGCGAGGGTTTATTTTTGGGATGCCGGTAGCCTATGCCAGACATAAAAGCTTTGTGCCGGTTCGCAAAAAGGGCAAATTGCCGCGGGAGACGGTATCGGCAAAATATGAGTTGGAGTACGGCACGGCAGAGGTGGAGATTCACAAAGACGCCATCCGGCCAGGACAACGCGTAGTGATTGTGGATGATCTGGTCGCCACCGGCGGTACGATCCAGGCGATTACCGGACTGGTAGAGCAGCTGGGAGGAGAAGTGGTAAAGATTTGCTTTGTCATGGAACTGGCGGGACTGTGCGGCCGGGAAAAGCTTGGCAAATATTCCGTGGAGTCAGCGATTATTTATGAAGGAAAATAAAGAAATGATGCCCCAAAAGGAGCCGGGATGCAGACGGTATGGCTTGCATCCCGGCTCCTTTTATGCCAGATTAGAAGGGGAAACTTTGCAAAAAGTGATCGGATAGCAGGTATGATGCGATAAAGAAAAGATATAAACCCCATAAGTTTTTTCTTATGTATGGTATAAGTGCACAATTATAACTGAGAAAAATGAAGAAAAAATGTAAAAAACGCACAAAAACTACTTGCCATTTTTCCAGGAAGTGGTTATAATAAAACACATAAGCCTGTGAAGAGGAAAAGAGGAACAACAGGCAAAATAACAAAAAGGAGAATACGAGTATGAAGAAAAGACTGTTGGCATTGACGATGGTATCTGCAATGGCAGTTACGGCTTTAGCCGGCTGTGGCAATTCCGGATCTTCAGCCGGTTCGGCAGATAACGGCGAATGGAAATGGGAGAGAAAGGTGGAGATTATCTGTCCCTGGGGTACTGGCGGCGGCGCGGATACCACAGTAAGAACCTTTGCAACGGCGCTGGAGAAGGAACTTGGCGTTTCCGTAGTGGTAAATAACAAGTCCGGTGCAGGCGGCGTTACGGGCGTGGAGTTTGCCTGCAGCCAACCGGCTGACGGCTATACTTATCTGATGTGTACCCCTTCCCCGATGTTGGCGCAGATTTCCGGCGCTACGGATTATGATGTGTACGGCAAGATCAATCCGCTGTGCCAGATGGTGCATGACTGCAATATCTTCGTAACCGGCGCTTCCTCCCCTTATAACAATTATCAGGAACTGACCGATTATATCGCGGCGAACCCAGGTAAGGTAAAATGTGGTGTTATGACAATCACCGGCCTGGATGCCGCCTGTGTGGAGGCAGGATTTGGCGGCACGGTTGAACCGGTTGCCTATACCGAGGGTTCTCAGCTGAACGCTGACGTAATCGGCGGCCATGTAGACCTGGCCTGCGTGGGGCCGGCTGAGGTTTCTGCGATGATCGCTTCCGGCAACATGAAGGTGATTCTGTCCTGTACCGAGGAGAGGCTGAACCTGCCTGGTATGGAGAATGTGGAGTGTGCTAAAGAAGTGGGACTGGATTGCTTTTTCGGACCTTCCCGAGGCATTTTCTACACCGAGGGGACTCCGGAAGGCGCAATCAAGGCCTTTGAGGCAGCTGCAGAGAAGGCGATTGCCAGCGAAGATTTCCAGAACTGGGCAAAGCAGGAAGGCCTGGATCAGAGACAGGGATGGATGAACACGGCTGATTTCAAGGCAGCGTGGGACGCGGACTACAAGGACCTGACAGAATTGTTTGGTAACTAAGGAGTCCGGTTATCTGGCTAAATCAAACAGAGATGAGAAACAAATCGGGGAAGGCAAAAGCTTTCCCCGAAATGATAACAGCCAACGTAGAAAGGTGGTAAGAATAAGTTGGATATAATCTTTTCCCTTATCTTAGCAATATTTTGTGTCTACTGCTTTTTCCTGGTAGGCGCGGAGTCCCCTGCGGCGACTTCCACGGAACTGGGAGCGGCTTTCTGGCCAAGGATTATTCTGGTACTCATGATTATCCTTTTGGTTGTAAATATTGTCAACAGCCTGAAAGCACAGAAGGAAAGCAAAGGCAGCATTATGGATGAATTGAATCTGGGCGGGTTTTTTAGGAGCAGGTTGTTTGTGGGCATTATCCTGGTGGCGGTGATGGCGCTGCTGATGTCAACGGTCGGGTTTATCCCTGACTGTCTGTTGTTCCTGATTGCTTATGGCTTTCTGCTGGGTGAGAAAAGGATTCCGCTGCTGGTGGTCCGTTCTCTGGCAATTACGGCGATTCTTTACGTGATTTTCCAGGGAGCCCTGGATATCATGCTGGCCCGGGGAGTCGGTCCCTTCCGTGAGTTTGCGTTGTTCTTTGAGATGCTGCTGCCATTTTAGAAAAGGAGGTGTAACGTATGTTTAATACATTATTTACTGGTTTAAAAATCGTTCTTACACCTTCTACCTTCCTGATGATTACCGCAGGAACGATATTAGGTGTTATCTTCGGCGCCATGCCGGGAGTCAGCGCTTCTATGGCGGTGGCGCTGGCGCTGCCCTTTGCCTATGCCATGAACCCGGTGATTGCCATTGCCTTTCTGGTGGCGGTGTATTGCGCATCCATCACCGGCGGCGGCATTACGGCGATTCTGTTTCGGATTCCGGGGACTCCCTCCAGTGCGCCTACGACCTTTGACGGTTATCCCATGGCACAGCGGGGGGAGGCGGGGAAAGCCCTTGGTTTTTCCCTGGTAGCTTCCGCAGTAGGCGGCTTGATTGCTGCATTTGCCATGGCTCTGATTTCTCCCCAGCTTTCCGCCGTGGCCCTGAAATTCGGACCGTCAGAACTGTTTGCCGTATCCTTTTTAGGACTTTCCGTCCTGTCCTGTCTGGACAGCGGAAATATTGTCAAGACTTTGATTTCCGGTTTGCTGGGCCTTCTGCTGGCCTGTGTGGGCATGGACCCGATGCTGGGAATCGCCCGCTTTACCTGGGGCAATTCCACCCTGCTTTCCGGCATTGAGATGATTCCTGTGATGATTGGCTTGTTTGCTGTTACTGAGGTGTTAAAACAGACGGTAAAGCAGAAGAAGATTGACGGGAATCAAGAGTCTGAGAACAATGGCAGGATGAAGACCGTGCTGCCAAGCTTTGCGGAGTTGTGGGAGACCAAGATCACCATGCTGCGTGCTTCCATACTGGGTACGGTAGTAGGTATCCTGCCAGGGGCCGGCGCAACCATCGCTTCTTTCCTTTCTTATGCGATCGAGAAAAAGGTCTCCAAGCATCCGGAGAAGCTGGGGACAGGAATCCCGGATGGGATCGTGGCGTCTGAGGCGGCCAACAATGCGGCTACCGGCGGTTCCATGGTACCCTTGCTTTCTCTGGGAATCCCGGGAGGAAACGCAGCGGCTATTATGATGACCGCGCTGGTGATCAAGGGTGTGCAGATCGGCCCGATGCTGATCAAGACCCAGCCGGAATATCTGGCCAGTGTGTTCGGTTCCATGCTGCTGACCAATGTTGTCATGGTTATCGTGGCGATGGGCGTGGCCAAGGTATTTGCCAAAATCCTGGCAGTACCCTACAGTGTATTGGGGCCGGTGATTGTCATGCTGGCGGCTATCGGCGCTTATGCTTTGAACAATAATACCGGCGATGTGGTACTGATGGCTGGAGCCGGCATTATTGGCTATATGTTTGTCAAGCTGGGATATAACTCAGCAGCCCTGGTCCTGGGACTGGTTCTGGGCCAGATGTGTGAATCCAACTTCCGTCGTGCCTATACTTTGACCAACGGCAGCCTGGTTCAGATTTTCACAAAGCCGATTACAGCGGTGATTATGACAGCATGTGTGATTATGCTGCTGTATCCGTTTGTGAAGCCGTTCATTTCAAAGAAAGAAGCATAATCATTCTGGGACGTTCAGAATATCAATGCAAAAAAGGGCAGCGCGGTGGACGGCGCTGCCCTTTTTTGCATAAAGGAATGAAAGTTTTGAAGCTACAGGAAGGGGTTTTCCACCTCGGAGAGAATGTTGATAAAATCCCGCATATATTTGGCCAGATAGAGATCCTTCCGGTGACAGATATAGCAGTGCCGTTTGCTGTCAATATCCTTGAGGGGATAGATATGGGCCTGGGAGCGGAAACGATCGTCCTTTTCGATGTAGTTGAGGGGGCAGATCATGACGGCATTGCAGGCAATGGTGACTTTTTTCTCGATCTCAATGCTGGCAGTCTCCAGAAGGATTTTGGGGGAAATGTTGTGGGATGCGAAAAGGCTGTCCTGGATGGCTCGTACACTGTGACCGATTTTGTTGGAGATAAAATGTTCATTTTTGGCTTCTAAGATGGAAATAGGGGTGCCATTGGGGATTCGGCGGGCGAGGTCCGTATTCCTGCTGGTAAGAAGAACCAGTTCCTCATTTTCCACCAGGATATAATGCAGTTCTTCATAGCGGGGGATGGTGGTCATGCAAGTGATATCCACCTTTCCTTCCAGAAGAAGCTTTTCGGTCTCGGTGGAGCCGGACTCTACCAGTTCAATATCCACATGGGGATATTTGGCGAAAAACTTGGGCAGGACATAGGGCAGGACCTGCATGCCTCGTTGGATGGGAATGCCAAGCCGGAATTTGCCGTGGTCCTCATGGGTGATCTCTTCGATTTCCTTTTTCAGATTCTCATTGATGGTAAGGACCTGCCTGGCGGCATCAATATAGCGCTGGCCGGCATAGGTGAGGGTGATGGGATCGGTGTTGCGGTTGAAAATAGGCGCCCCCAGGTTGTTCTCCACCAGCTTGATCATTTGGCTCAGCGAGGGCTGGGAGATGTAAAGCTTTCGGGCGGCGTTGGTGATGCTGCCCTCCTGCAATACGGTCAGCATGTATTGTGCGTGTTTGATATTCATGTGCTGTCCTCCCTTGTATATAGGTATCGGCAGGGGGGGTGGGATTTCCTGCCAAGGCGGCGCAAACGCATCCGGGTTGTGAAGCTTTCTTTCGTAAGCATTTCTGTTATTAGAACTGTTTTTATGATAGCATAAGATGAAGAGAATGGCAAAGGGTAGGGAATAAGATTTTACCTATTTCCTGTATAATTATATATGTATTTGAATAATGAGGGTGAAAGTGCTACACTTTTATCAGTGAATTCCATTTATAAGGAGGAGGACGGATATGGAAATTAAGAAAGCCGCCATGGCGGGGACTCTGGAATCCAGTGATGCGCAGGTCACTGTGGAACCGGGGAGTGGCACAATTGAGCTTTCCATTGAGAGCAGTGTGATTCATCAGTTTGGAAAGCAGATTCGGGCAACCATACTGGAGGCTTTGGGGCGGTTAGAGGTGGAAAGCGCCAAGGTGACCGTGATAGATAAGGGCGCATTGGATTGTACCCTGAAGGCCCGGGTGGAGTGTGCCGTATATCGTTCCAATGATATGACAGAAAATCTTCCCTGGGGAGGTGTGATCAGATGAGTCATCCAAATAAAAAAAGATTAAGACGTTCCATGATGTTTTTAAATTGCCAGAAGCCTGGCCTGATCAAGGACCCTTATATTTATAAGCCGGACTCTATTATGTTGGATCTGGAGGATGCGGTGGCAGAAAATCAGAAGGACGCGGCCAGGTATTCTCTTTTCCATGCTTTGCAGGAGATCGATTACCGCGGGGTGGAGCGGGTAGTGCGGATCAATGGACTGGACACCCCTCACTGGAAGGAAGATATCCGGGTGTGTGTGGCCGGGGGAGCCGATACCATCCGGATTGCCAAGACAGAGAGCGCTAAGGATGTACATACGGTTGAGGAGCATGTGCTGGCGGCAGAGAAAGAGTTTGGAAAGCCTGAGGGGTCCACTCTTTTAATGGCGGCCCTGGAATCCTGCAAGGGCGTGCTCCACGCGCTGGAGGTCTGTGAGTCCTCAGACCGCCTGATTGGAGTTGCACTGAGCGGAGGCGATTACACGAAGGACCTGCAGACCGTGATTACCGGAACCGGCGTGGAACTGCAGGGAGCACGTCAGCAGATGATCATTGCGGCGCGGGCTGCTGGCGTTCAGTGCTGGGATACGGTGTTTACCAATCTGGATGCCATGGATGTATTCGAGGAAGAGGTACGGATGATCAAGATGATGGGTTTTGACGGGAAATCCCTGGTCAATCCCCGGCAGATTGATATCGTTCACAAAATATTTACTCCAACCCAGAAAGAGATCATCTTCGCAGAAAAGGTGGTGAAGGAGATTGAGGAGAAAAAGGCGCTGGGAATCGGCGTATTTACCGTGGATGGCAAGATGATTGACATCGCGTTCTACGACGGAGCAAAGAGGACAATCGCGTTGGCGAAGGCATCAGGCGTATATGAGGGGGATCTGTAAAATGATAAATGCAGTAGGTAGAGAAATCCCAAAAGAAGTATTGAAGGCGACAGGCAAGGAAGCATTTAAAGGCGCTTATGCCTATGACAATTACGAATACACCAAGGCGGCTCCCAGGGCCCGGGCCATGATGGACCCCAGGCGGAGCAAGATGGTGGAAAATATTCACGAGGCCCTGGTAAAATGTGAGATCAGGGATGGCATGACTATTTCCTTCCATCATCATTTCCGTGAGGGAGATTACGTAGTCAATATGGTGATGGAAGAGATTCATAAAATGGGGATCAAGGGACTGACCATCTGCGCCAGTTCCCTGGGCAAGGCCAATGATCCGATTGTGCCCTATATCGACGACGGCACGATCGTGGGCATTCAGTCTTCTGGCGTGCGGGGGAAGATCGGCGAGGCCATTTCCACCGGAAGGCTGCGGGACCTGGCCATCATGCGTTCCCATGGCGGAAGAGTGAGAGCCATCGAGTCGGGTGAAGTGCATATTGATATTGCATTTATCGGCGCGCCTACCTGCGACGAGTATGGAAACATGCGGGCATATGGCGGCAAAAGCGATTGCGGTGTGTTGTCTTATGCCATGGTAGATGCCCAGTATGCGGATAAGGTGGTGGCGATCACCGACTGCCTGGCGCCTTTCCCCAACATTCCCGCCAGTATTTCCATGACGCAGGTGGACTTTGTGTGTGTGGTGGATGAGATCGGAAATCCGGCAAAGATTGCCACAGGAGCTGCAAAACCCACCACAGATGTGCGAAAGATCATGATGGCAGATTACTGTACCCAGTTTGTGATTAACACCCCTTATTTTAAAGAGGGTTTTTCCTATCAGACCGGCGTGGGGGGCGCGTCGATAGCTTCCACCATCTCCCTGGGAAAGATCATGGAGGAGAGAGGCATTCACATGGGCCTGGGCCTGGGAGGCATTACCACTCCTATGTGCAACCTCCTGGCCAAGGGACTGATCAACAAGATTGTGGATACCCAGGACTTTGATATGGGGGCCATTGAGTCGATCAAGTCCAATCCCAACCATATCGAGATTTCGGCCTCCGAGTACGCAGATCCTTTTAACAAGGGCGCTTATGTCAATAAGCTGGACTTCGTGATTCTGGCTTCCCTGGAGGTGGATGTAAACTTCAACTGCAACGTGGTGGTAGGGTCCGACGGAATGATCACCGGCGCCCAGGGAGGGCATCCGGATACGGCGGCCGGCGCCAAGTGCACCATCGTGATTGCGCCCTTACTCCAGGGCCGGATTCCAGCCATCTGCACCAAGGTAACTACCGTAACCACACCGGGGGAGACTGTAGATGTGGTAATCACTGACTATGGAATCGCCATCAATCCAAGAAGACAGGACCTGATCGAGTGCATGAAGGATGTAAAGCTTCCCTTCTGTACCATCGAGGAACTGCGGGACAAGGCCTACGCCATCGTAGGCGAGCCAGACCCGGTACAGTTCGGCGACCGGGTAGTAGGTATAATTGAAAGCCGGGACGGAACCATTCTTGATGTGGTGAGAGAGATCAAGGAGTATGAGTTTGCTGAGTGATGCGGCGGGGGAGATCAAGGAGTATGAGTTTGCCGAGTGATGCGGTGGGGGATACAGCCGCACGCCGTTACCTGTCCGTTGCTCTCAATTGCATGGATAAAATTATGTAAAGAGAAGAATACCGCTTTGTGCAGCTGCCAAAGCGGTATTTTTAATGCAGATAATTTTTGGTTTTGTCCGGAGCGTACGCTTCGGACATGCTTTCGGCTTCCCAACAGCATCTGACCTGCACGGCCTAAAAAACAGCCATACCAGGAAGTGTGAAAAATAAAAAGAAACAAATGTTCGGAAATATCTTGCAATATGAAACATTTTATGGTAGGATAATAAAAAAAGAAAAGAACACACGTTCTATATGCCGGGCAATCATAATTTTGAGAAGGAGCAGACAAGATGCTGATACAGGAAGAGATGGACATTCAGGAAAAGCTGAGGATACTTTCAGATGCAGCCAAGTACGACGTATCCTGTTCCAGCAGCGGAGTTGCCCGAAAAGGGAAGAAAGGAACCATCGGCAACACCCTGGCCGCAGGAATCTGTCACAGCTTCGCTGCCGATGGCAGATGTATTTCCCTTTTGAAAATTCTTTTTACAAACCAATGCATCCATGACTGCCGGTACTGTATTAACCGGCGTTCCAATGATGTGGTGCGTACCAGATTTACGCCAGAGGAGGTATGCACCCTGACGATAGAGTTTTACCGGCGCAATTATATCGAAGGACTGTTTCTGAGTTCGGGGATTTTGCACTCGCCGGATTATACGATGGAACAGATCTACGAGACTCTTTACCGCCTGCGGAATGAATACCATTTCAATGGATATGTCCACGTGAAAGCGATACCGGGAGCGGACCCGGGACTGGTTGAGAGAGTGGGGTTTCTGACGGACCGGATGAGTGTGAACCTGGAACTTCCCACGGCGGAGGGACTTAGACGCCTGGCTCCCGGGAAGACCCGGGAGAAGATTTTGATGCCTATGCGGCAAATACAGCGAGGAATTGCAGCACAGAACCTGAGGGCTTTGAGCGATTCAAAAGGAAGCGGCGGGAATGTGAGAAGACACCTGCAGGATTCATCACAGACCGGCAGAAATTTTCAAAATCAATGGTGGGATCATCAACGCCAAAGCGCAGGGACTTTGGACATAAGGAACCGACCGTCTGCCGGAAAGAGGGAGATTGGAATGGCGGACACCATCGCCCATCCCGGTCGCAATGTGTGGACTTCTTTTCAATCGCAGAACAGGAGATTTTTTGTACCTGCCGGACAGAGCACTCAGATCATCGTGGGGGCGACGCCGGAAAGCGATTATCATATGATCCGGGTGGCGGAAGCGCTATATCAGAATTATGACTTGAAACGGGTGTTTTATTCTGCGTTTGTGAGGGTGAATGATGACAGCCTGCTTCCGGAGCTTCCGGGCGGCCCGCCCCTTCTGCGGGAACATCGTTTGTATCAGGCGGATTGGCTTTTACGGTTTTACGGGTTCGGTGCGGAAGAACTTTTGTCAGAAGAGAAACCGAATTTCAATATCCTGCTGGACCCCAAGTGCGATTGGGCGCTTCGGCATCTGGAATGGTTTCCGGTGGAAGTGAACCGGGCGGATTACGGAACTCTCCTGCGGGTGCCAGGACTTGGGGTAAAATCAGCCAGACGGATTTTGGCGGCAAGAAAGAGTGCAGCGTTGGATTTTCCGGACTTGAAGAAGCTGGGAGTAGTCCTGAAACGGGCAATGTATTTTCTTACCTGTTCCGGGAAAATGATGGTTCCGGTCCGGATGGATGAAAACTTTATTACCAGTCAGCTGATTGGGGTGGAACACGGAAAGGTATGGGACATAGAGAACCATGACAGCTACCGGCAGCTGAGCCTGTTTGATGACTGTCAGGTGACGGCCTTAGTAAGCCGTGAGGATACGGTTTCCGCGCTGACAGGTACGCTGTAAATGCGGATATGTGGTTTGGCGACGACCCCAGGGAGGAGAGGAATGACTGTTTTTGTGTGTGGGCAGGAAGTGGAAGAGATCTGGTGCGGGATTTATGATGCCTGGATGAGCCGCCTGGGACATGAAAATGTCCGAATCGAACCGGAGGGGCGGGACAGAGAATTGTTCTGTGAGTATCGGGAGGTTGCGGCAGAAGAGTGGAAAGCAGAAAAAGTGACCAAGAGTATACGGAAAAAACTTTCGGAAGAGTTGTATGAGGTTGTTTATCGGGCTGCTTTGTCTGAGGATGCGGACAGGGCGGATAAGATTTACCGTTTTTTGATTTACGCATTTGCTATGGGGACAAACGTGATGGACCAGTTGCAGATACCTGCAGTATACGAGGTATTCCGGATGACGCGATATCTGTCAAGGGAATATAGCCATGTGATTGAGTTTGCTCGTTTTTCTCGGATGGAAGAAGGGGTGCTGTTAAGCAGAATCAAGCCAAAGAATGATGTATTGGTATTGGTATCCATGCACTTTGCCGACCGGTTGTCCGGAGAAAACTGGATTCTGTATGATTGTAAAAGAAAGAAGGCAGCAGTACATCAGGCAGACAGGGGATGGATAATTGTGCGGGCGGACTCTGCCCAGTGGCAGGAACGGCTGAATAAGAAGACGGACGAAGAGACATATGAAGGGTTGTGGAGAACCTTTCATAAAGCAATTGCAATTACGCAGAGAACGAATCTGAAATGTCAGCAGAATATGCTTCCGCTTCGATTCCGTCCCTATATGACAGAGTTTAATAAAGTTTAATGGAGGAGTCCGGGTCATTAGGCCTGGATGGAAATTTCATGGCAAAATTTCATGGCAATTCGGAAAATGGTTGCTATTTTTCAGAAAATCCGTTATGATAAATGAGTCAGTTTTATCTTTTTCTATAGCAGAATGTCAGAAATGTCTAATTTACAATTCGTATTAAATTCCACAATAAAAGAGAATACAGGAGGAAAGGAGTGTCTGTTTGTTCAGTAAAGTATATAGTGCGGGCCTGCAGGGAATCGATGGCTATCCGGTACAGGTAGAGGCTGATGTGGGTAATGGGCTTCCCGGCTTTCATATGGTGGGTTACTTGGCGTCCGAGGTGCGTGAGGCAGAGGATCGCGTTAGAACGGCTTTGAAAAATTCTGGTTTTTCCATGCCGCCAAGAAAAGTGACCGTGAATCTTTCGCCGGCGGATATCCGAAAGGATGGGACGGCATTTGATTTGCCGGTAGCGGTGGCAGTATTGACAGCCTATGGGATAGGAGAATCATCTGCCTGGAAAAGTTCTGCTTTTGTAGGTGAATTAGGACTGGATGGTCAGATAAAACCGGTGAAAGGGATATTATCTCTGGTGTCTGCCTTGAGAGACAGGGGATGGAAGCGTTGCTTCCTGCCAAAGGCAAATGTATCGGAAGGACTAGCAGTCGGGAGGATCGAGATTGTAGGAGTAGGTCATTTAAAGCAGATGATTGATTATTTGGGCAATCCGGAGAAAATACAGATCGAAGAGTGTTTGGATGGCAGAAGGACAGAGGTGGCAGAAGGAAATTATCCCATGGATTTTTCAGAAGTCAATGGACAGAGATTGGTTCGGCGTGCGACAGAAGTTGCAGTGGCAGGACGTCATAATATCCTTTATCTGGGTTCTCCGGGAAGCGGGAAAAGTATGATGGCACAAAGGATTCCTACAATTATGCCTTCTTTGTCTCGGGAGGAACAGCTGGAAATATCTGAAATTTACAGTATTTGTGGAATGCTGCCGCAAGGAGGAGCATTATTAGACAAAAGGCCGTTCCGCTCTCCCCATCATACGATCAGTCCACAGGCTATGGCTGGCGGCGGAAGATATCCAAAGCCAGGGGAAATTTCGCTGGCTTCCAGAGGTGTGTTGTTTTTGGATGAATTCCCGGAATTCCGGCGGGAGGCTCTGGAGGTTCTGCGCCAGCCTCTTGAGGAGCGGAAGGTTACTATTTCACGCATGAACGGAAGCTGTACGTTTCCGGCCAATGTATTGCTGGCTGCGGCTATGAATCCATGTCCCTGCGGCTTTTATCCGGACCGGAGCCGATGTTCCTGCAACAGGGAACAGATACGTCGGTATTTAGGCAAAATTTCCCGTCCTTTACTGGAGAGAATTGATATTTGCGTAGAGACGGCGCCGGTATCATATGAAGATATCCGCGGCAAAGAGGAAAACGAATCTTCAGCTGTGATTCGTGAACGGGTAGAACGGGCGCGGGAAGTCCAGCGCAGGCGTTTTGCAGGAAGCGGAATTTTTTTTAACAGTGAGATGGGAAACCGGCAGGTAGAACAGTATTGCCTGCTGGGAAAAACGGAAGAAGAACTGCTGCGCCGGGCCTTTCAGAAGAAACGTCTGAGTGTTCGGGGATATCACAAGATTTTAAAGGTGGCACGTACCATTGCTGATCTGGATGGTGAGGAGCGGATCAACAAGACTCATCTATGTGAAGCTATCGGCTATCGGGACCTGGAAGAGAAGTACTGGGAGAATGAGGGGAAATAGATGGAAAAAGAATATCTTTATTGGCTTTGCCGGCTTTCCTGCCTGGGCGCTGTTTCCATCAGGCAATTATATGAGCATTTTCAGAGTTTTAAAATAATATACAATATAGAAGAGAATGCATTGGAAAGAACCAACATTCTGAAAAAATCACAAAAAGAAGCACTCATAAAATGGCGTCAGTATCTGCCGGAATGTCAACAGGAATACCACAAATTAGCAGAGAGAAAGATCCGTTTCGTGACGCCATGGGATGCGGATTACCCGAAACGTCTTCTGGAAATTTATGATTATCCTATGGGGATTTTTGTAAAAGGCAGGCTGCCACAAGAAGAAAAGCCATCAATAGCTGTTGTTGGGGCCCGGGGTTGTTCGGCTTATGGAGAACGACTGGCTGAAGAATTTTCGCGCGCCTTGGCATCCCAGAAGGTACAGGTGATCAGTGGCCTGGCAATAGGGATTGACGGAGCCGCGCATCGGGGGGCAATTCGGGCAGGAGGCGCCACTTTTGGAGTCTTGGGATGTGGTGTGGATATCTGTTATCCGTCTTCCAACTATTCTTTATATGAGGCGATGGAAGATACAGGCGGAATTTTGTCAGAATTTCCTCTGAGGTCCCGCCCTCAATCCTGGCACTTTCCCATGCGCAACCGGATCATCAGTGGTTTGTCAGACGCAGTTCTGGTTGTGGAAGCAAAAGAACGTAGCGGTTCGCTTATCACTGCCGAACTGGGATTGGAACAGGGGAGAGAGATTTTTGTAGTGCCGGGAAGAATTACAGATCATTTAAGCACCGGATGTAACCTGCTGATTCAGCAAGGAGCGCATATGGCAATTTCTCCCAATGACATTCTGGAATATTTAGGTATGAAGTGCCAAAAAGAATTAATTCTTCATGAAAAAAACGTAAATGGTCTTGCAAAGAAAGAAAAAATGGTGTATAGTTGCCTGGATTTCAAGCCGAAACATCTGGACGATATCATGGCAGACTGCGGATTGGGAATTGGTGAGTGTATGAACATTTTGCTGGAACTCGAACTAGGTGGATACGTTTTTCGTTCGGCGAATCATTATTATGGAAAAAACTGTGAAATGTAGGAGTAATCATGGCGAAGAATCTAGTTATTGTGGAGTCACCTGCAAAGGTGAAAACCATACGCAAATTCCTTGGTACCAATTATGAGGTGGATGCCTCCAACGGACATGTGCGTGATTTACCCAAAAGCAGCCTGGGGATTGATGTAGATCACGATTATGAACCGAAGTATATTACGATCCGGGGGAAAGGAGATATCCTGTCCAAGCTTCGTAAAGAGGTGAAAAAGGCAGATAAGATCTATCTGGCAACGGACCCGGATCGGGAGGGGGAGGCGATTTCCTGGCATCTGATGAAAGCGTTGAAACTGGATGAACTGGAGGATAAAAAAGTCTATCGGGTCAGCTTTAACGAGATTACAAAAACAGCAGTCAAAAATTCTCTGAAAACGCCCCGGAAGCTGGATATGGATCTTGTAGATGCGCAACAGGCGAGGAGAATGCTGGACCGGATGGTAGGATACAGCATCAGTCCGCTGCTCTGGGCAAAGGTGAAGCGAGGGTTGAGCGCAGGAAGGGTACAATCGGTGGCACTGCGTATGATATGCGACCGTGAGGATGAAATATCGGCTTTTATCCCGGAGGAGTATTGGAATCTGGAAGCAGACCTGATGCAGAACGGCGGCCGCAAACCGATGAAGGCCAAGTTTTACGGCCACCGCCATGAGAAGATTGCGATTCATAAAAAAGAAGAATTGGATCAGATTCTTAGAGGACTGGAAAATCAGGAATATATAGTAGAAGAAATCAAAAAGGGCGAGCGGACAAAGAAGCCGCCGATTCCCTTTACGACCAGCACGCTTCAGCAGGAAGCATCTAAGGTGCTGAATTTTTCTACCCAAAAGACGATGCGGCTGGCGCAGCAATTATATGAGGGAGTGGATATCAAAGGTCATGGCACAATAGGCCTGATTACTTATCTGCGTACGGATTCTACCCGTATTGCAGATGAAGCAGACGCGGCGGCAAGGAAATACGTAGAGACGGCCTATGGCGCCGAATATGTTTTGAAAGGCGGAAACGTGAATAAAGGCGGAGGGAAAATTCAGGATGCTCATGAGGCAATCCGCCCTACGGATATTGCTCTTACACCGGTGCAGGTGAAGGAATCCCTGCAAAGAGACCTGTTTCGCTTGTATCAGCTGATATGGAAACGATTTACGGCGAGTCGTATGCAGCCGGCGATTTATGAGACCACCTCAGTGAAAATCGGCGCGGGGGACTATATGTTTACCATGTCGGCATCAAAGCTTACGTTTGACGGGTTTATGTCCGTCTATGTGCAGGAGGATGAAAAGGAAGAGACCAACATACTTTTTGGAAAACTGGAACAAGGAGACCGGCTGGAATTATCACAGCTGATACCCAGCCAGCATTTCACGCAACCGCCGGCCCATTACACGGAGGCATCTCTGGTAAAAGCATTGGAAGAGCAGGGGATTGGCCGTCCCAGCACATATGCCCCTACGATTACTACGATTCTGGCACGGCGTTATGTGACAAAGGAAAACAAGAATCTGTATGTTACGGAGTTGGGTGAGGCTGTGAACGGGATTATGAAACGCTGCTTTCCGAGTATTGTAGATACCCGTTTTACGGCCAATATGGAGATGCTATTAGATAAGGTAGGAGACGGATCTGTCAAATGGAAGACAGTGGTTGAGAATTTTTATCCGGATCTTGACGAGGCTGTAAAAACAGCGCAGAAAACACTGGAATCGGTAAAGATCGCTGATGAGGTGTCTGATGTGATCTGTGATGTCTGCGGCCGGAATATGGTGATTAAATATGGCCCGCATGGGAAGTTCCTGGCCTGTCCCGGATTCCCGGATTGTAAAAATACGAAACCTTATCTGGAAAAAATAGGAGTTTCCTGTCCCCAGTGTGGCGGCGAAGTCGTCATCAAAAAAACAAAGAAGGGAAGAAGGTTTTTTGGTTGTGAAAATAATCCGGAATGTGATTTTATGTCCTGGCAGAAACCTTCCCTGGAAAAATGCCCCCAATGCGGCAGCTACATGGTAGAACGTGGCAGCAAGCTGGTATGTGCTGATGAACAATGTGGCTATAGTATGAATATAAAATCAAAATAGAAGAAATTTTCCAAAATGTCAAAAAGTTTCAAAAAACTATTGTGATTATTGAAAAATCGTGTTAATATTTAAGCAACGTACTTTGATTTGGAATGAGACAACCACAATTGAGGAGGTTTTCCGGAATGAGCGTACAGTTGCTGGATAAGACGAGAAAAATTAATAAATTGTTACACAACAATAGTTCACACAAAGTAGTATTCAATGACATTTGCAAAGTTTTAAGTGAGATTTTGATTTCAAATATTTTGGTTATCAGTAAAAAAGGCAAAGTTTTAGGGGTAGGGATCTGTCCTGGGGTAGACGAGATCGAAGAATTGATTGAAGACCAGGTCGGCGGCTTTGTGGACCGCATGCTGAACGAACGCTTATTGAGTATTCTTTCTACCAAAGAAAATGTGAATCTCGCCACATTAGGATTTGCCGAAGAAAATGTGAGAAAATATCAGGCGATTATTACACCGATTGATATCGCAGGGGAACGATTAGGGACTCTGTTTATCTACAAGAGCGATGAGCAGTATGATATTGACGATATCATACTGAGCGAGTATGGGACTACGGTAGTTGGCCTGGAAATGATGCGTTCTGTGAACGAAGAGAATGCCGAAGAGAGCCGAAAGATCCAGATTGTTAAATCGGCAATCAGTACCTTATCATTTTCTGAATTGGAGGCAATCACGCATATTTTTGAGGAACTGGATGGCAATGAAGGAATCCTGGTGGCCAGTAAGATTGCGGACAGGGTGGGAATTACCCGTTCCGTAATCGTCAACGCCTTGCGGAAATTCGAGAGTGCAGGCGTCATAGAATCCAGATCTTCCGGTATGAAGGGGACTTATATCAAGGTATTGAATGATGTGATATTTGAAGAGTTAAAAAATATCAAGGCCAGCAGATAAATATGATAAATAGGAGACACTCCGGCGGGGTGTCTTTTTAGGTGTGGGAACGCAGGGGATGCTGATAACAGAATGCTGAAAACAGGAAAAAAGTACTTGTCAATGTATGGAAGATATGTTATGATTGAAAGGCTGAAAAATCACGTCTGCCGATTCCAAAGGTGGTGCCTGAAGAATAGGTCCCGGCGGAAGCATAAGAAGCAGGCGGAAGAAAAACCAAATGGAGGAAAGAAACATGAGCGTTATTTCAATGAAGCAGCTGTTGGAAGCAGGAGTGCATTTCGGACATCAGACCAGAAGATGGAACCCGAAGATGGCCCCTTACATTTATACCGAGAGAAACGGTATTTACATCATTGACCTTCAGAAGTCCGTGGGCAAGGTGGATGAGGCTTACAATGCCGTTTCCGATATCGCAGCCAATGGCGGCACCATTCTGTTTGTGGGGACCAAGAAGCAGGCGCAGGATGCCATCAAGACTGAGGCAGAGCGCTGTGGTATGTTTTATGTAAATGAGAGATGGCTGGGCGGCATGCTGACCAACTTTAAGACCATCCGCAGCCGTATCGACCGTCTGAAAGCAATTGAGACCATGTCTGAGGACGGCACCTTTGATGTGCTTCCGAAGAAGGAAGTAATTGCACTGAAAAAAGAGTGGGAGAAGCTGGAGAAGAACCTGGGCGGAATCAAAGAGATGAGAAGACTTCCGGATGCGATCTTTATCGTAGACCCGAAGAAGGAGAGGATCTGCGTTCAGGAGGCTCATGCTCTGAATATCCCGCTGATTGGTATTGCGGATACGAACTGTGATCCGGAAGAGCTGGATTATGTGATTCCGGGTAACGATGATGCAATCCGTGCCGTAAAGCTGATTGTATCCAAGATGGCGGATGCAGTAATCGAAGCAAATCAGGGAGAAGCAGACGCAGATTTCTCGGAAGCCTTTGGCGATGCAGAGGAAGGAACTGAGGAAGCTTAATCGTCGGAATGAGAGTGCTTCGGCCTGTGGCTTGCGGGTTGAAGCACTTTTTTCGGATAAGAAAGCAAGACAGAAAACGGCAGAACCGTTACAAAGCTATTATTAATAATTATATATGGAGGGAATAACAATGGCAATTACAGCATCAATGGTAAAAGAATTAAGAGAGATGACCGGAGCCGGCATGATGGACTGCAAGAAAGCACTGGCGGCTACGGATGGAGATATGGACAAAGCGGTAGACTTCCTGCGTGAGAAAGGACTGGCAGGCGCTGAGAAGAAAGCCGGCCGTATCGCAGCAGAAGGCATTGTGGTGACCGCTTTGTCTGAGGATGAAAAGAAAGCCGTAGTGGTAGAGGTAAACGCAGAGACTGACTTTGTGGCTAAGAATGAGAAATTCCGCACCTATGCGGCAGATGTAGCTGCGCAGGCTTTGAAGACTACAGCAGCGGATATGGATGCTTTTATGGCTGAGAAATGGGAGAAAGACCCGTCCCTGACCGTAAAAGAAGCTTTGTCCACCCAGATTTCTATTATCGGCGAGAACATGAATATCCGCCGTTTTGAGCAGGTCGAGGTGGCTGATGGATTTGTGTCTTCTTATATCCATGCCGGCGGTAAGATCGGCGTACTGGTAGTGGTAGAATCCAATGTTGTGAACGATGCCGTGAAAGAAATGGCTAAGAATGTAGCTATGCAGGCAGCAGCGCTTAAGCCTCAGTTTACCTGCAGAGATGAGGTAAGTGCAGAATATATTGAGAAAGAGAAAGAGATTCTGACGGCTGCTGCTAAGAATGAGAAGCCGGATGCCAATGATAAGATCATCAGCGGTATGGTTATGGGCCGGATCAACAAGGAGATGAAAGAGATCTGCCTGTTAGATCAGGTTTATGTGAAGGCAGAGGACGGCAAGCAGAGCGTGGAACAGTATGTGAAGGCTGTGGCAAAGGAGAACGGCGCGGACATTAAGGTGAAGAAGTTTGTGCGGTATGAGACTGGTGAAGGTCTGGCGAAGAAGGAAGAGAACTTTGCTGAGGAAGTGGCGAAGCAGATGGGAATGTAATTCCAATTTCATAAGATTAAGCAAAACGCTGGAAACCCGCATGGTTCCAGCGTTTTTTGCGTTTTTGGGGTGTCGTTTTGGGATGGAGGAAATCAGGAGGATTTGCGAAAAAGTTGGTAAAAATCTGGTACGGGAATTGGTAAAATCTTTTACCAACTTTTAA
>CAMSTY010000007.1 GCA_947063875.1 uncultured bacterium | reverse complement strand
TCAAATTTTTCAACTAAATCTTGAAATTTATTGTAATTAAATGTCGTCTGTGCCACCAGGCACAGTGCCTCCTCCTGATGAAGCGGCAATTCTTCCATTTCCCGGGCATCCTGAATCACCAGCGCCTGCCCCTTGGACCATCCGCAGATCCCCTGCACTTCCGGATGGCGCGGATCTCCAATGATCACGACGCGCCGGCCCGCTGCCTCCTGCTCCTGCACGATCCGATGTATTTTCTTCACGAAAGGACATGTGGCATCCACTATGGTAATCCCCTTTTTTTCCAGGATTTCATAGACATGCCGGCCCGCGCCGTGGGAGCGGATAATCACAATCCCCTCCGAAAGTCCTGCCAGCTCCTGCTCTGTATTCAGCACACGGACACCCTTTTCCTCCAGATCTTTCACCACCTCCCGGTTATGAATGATTGGGCCATAGGTGTATACCGGCATTTTGGCTCTCTCAATCTGTTCATATACCTGTTCCACAGCCCGCTTCACGCCAAAGCAGAACCCGGCTGTTTTCGCCACAATTACCTCCATACGTCCTATTCGACCTGAAGCCCATGAGCAATCGCCGCATCCACGATGGCAGACACCACCTGGCCAACCGTCATCTCAGAACTGTCCACCAGCACGGCATCTTCCGCCTGTCTGAGCGGCGAAACGGCACGGTTCATGTCCCTCTGGTCCCTTTCTATAATATCTTGCTCAATTTCCTGCAAATTACACATAATCCCTTTTTCTTTCAGTTCTTTATACCGCCTCATGGCACGAACCCCGGAACTGGCAGTCAGAAATACCTTCGCCTCCGCGTCCGGAAGCACGCAGGTACCGATGTCCCTGCCATCCATAATCACGCTGACGCTCGCCGCCAGGTTACGCTGCAGATCCAGCAGATGCGCCCGTACCGCCGGATAAGCGCTGATCGCGGAAGCCGTATTTCCCACTTCTTCCGTGCGGATCAGTCCGGAAACATCTTCTTCTCCCAGAAAGACCTTCTGTTCCTTGTCCTGGTAGGAAATCGTAATCCGCACCCCGGTAATGGCAGATGATACTGCCGCTTCATCTTCCGGGGAGATTTTCTCCCTCAGGCAAAACAGTGCAAGGGCCCGATACATTGCCCCGGTATCCACATAGACAAAACCCAGTTCCTTCGCCACCTTCCTGGCAATTGTGCTTTTTCCGGCTCCTGCCGGCCCGTCAATGGCAATTCTGAAAATCTGATTCTGCATGTCAATCCTGCTCCTTTTCTCTTGATTGCCCTATATGGGCACCGATATCCCCGCCAGATACCCGGTGGACCAGGCAATCTGTAAATTATATCCGCCCGTCACGGCATCCAGATCCAATACCTCTCCTGCAAAATATAACCCCTTCACCAATTTTGATTCCATGGTCTGGGGATTGATTTCCCGCACAGACACGCCGCCTTGGGTAATAATCGCTTCTTTATAATCCCGAAACCCGGTGATTGTCAGCTGAAAATCCTTTATCTGTTCTGCCAGATGTTTTCTCTCCACCCGCGTGATCTCATTCACCGGCTTTTCCGGGGAGATCCCGCTTCTTTCCACCATCACCGGTATCAGCTTGGAAGGCAGAAGACGCGTCAGGGCATTCTTGAAACGCTTGTTCTTCATCTCCTCAAAGTCCCGCAGAATGCGCCCGTCTAACTGTTCCGGTTCCAGAGCCGGCTTCAAGTCCACGGAGAGAATCAGTTCTCCCTTTTTTACTTCATCCGCCACATAGCTGCTGGCTGTAAGGGCTACCGGGCCGCTGACTCCGAAATGGGTAAACAGCATCTCTCCCAATGCCTCGTACCTTACCTTGGAACCCTTTTTCAGCCGGACCCGCACATTCCGCAGCGACAGGCCCTGCAACGCCTGCACCGTTTGCAATTCCTTCACCTGAAGCGGCACCAGGGCCGGCCGCAGCTGTGTCACCGTATGTCCGGCGCTTTCGGCAAAATGATACCCGTCCCCGGTCGAACCGGTAGAAGGGTAAGAAAGACCTCCGGTAGCCACTATCACCGCGTCGGCCGGAACCATATGTCTGTTTTTTTTCAGAAGGACGCCTTTGACCTGCCCCTGTTCCCATACCAGGGATTTTGCCTCCGCAAAAAGATGCACTTCCACCCCCAGCTTTCTCAAGCTTTCCGAAAGGGCCCGGATTACATCCGACGACTTATCCGACGCCGGAAACACCCGATTCCCCCGCTCAATCTTCACCGGGCAGCCATTCCCTTCCATAAAGGCCATCATGTCCTGATTGGTAAACGCATAAAAACTGCTGTAAAGAAACCGGGCGTTATGCACTACGGCCGCCATCATCTCTTCCATGTCGCAGGCATTGGTCAGGTTGCATCTGCCTTTGCCGGTGATGAAAAGCTTTTTGCCCAGCTTCTCATTTTTTTCGTAAAGCTGCACCCGGTTCCCGGCCCGTGCGGCGGCGACGGCCGCCATCATGCCTGCCGCGCCGCCGCCGATAATCGCCACTTTGCTCATATTATTGTCATCCGTTCTTTTCACGTTCTTTTTTGACCTGCCGGATCTTCTCCTCCAGAGCGTCCACCACAGTCTGCAATACCTTCACCCGGGCATAATATTTGCTGTTGCCCTCCACGACAATCCATGGCGCATAGGTGGTGGAGGTGCGCACCAGCATCTCGTTGACTGCAATCTCATACTGGTCCCATTTTTCCCGGTTGCGCCAGTCCTCATCCGTGATCTTCCACTGCTTCTCGGGAATCTCCATCCGCTCTTTAAAGCGCCGTTCCTGCTCGTCTTTGTCAATATGAAGCCAGAATTTCAACACTACCGCGCCGGCATTGGCCATATGTGCTTCCATCTCGTTGATCTCCTGATATGCGCGTTTCCAGTCGTCCTCCGTGCAGAAGCCTTCGATCCTTTCTACCATAACGCGCCCGTACCAGGTCCGGTCAAAAATCGCCACATGGCCGGCCTTTGGCACTTTGTTCCAGAAACGCCACAGATAATGATGCTTCTTCTCGATATCGTTGGGGGAAGCCGTAGGGCACACCTGATAACCGCGCGGGTCCATGTGGCTGGTGAGGCGTTTGATCGCCCCGCCCTTGCCGCCGGCATCCCAGCCTTCAAATCCCAGCACTACCGGAATCCGCAGGCGGTAAATATCGCTGTGAAGAATCTCCAGCCGTTTCTGCAGCTTATTCAGCTTCTCTTTGTATTCTTCCTTTGTCAAGGATTTGGAGAGATCCACGCCGGACAAGACCCCGTTCTGGTAACGGTTTCCCGCATCCAGGGATATCCCGGAATCCACCTTTTTCACGGCCTTTTGCGCCGCCTTCTCTTCCAGCGCCTTTGCCAGCCGTTCGGTCACGGTTTTTAAAATCTTCATGGACGCATAATTGCGGTCTGTCGCCTCAATGATCGTCCAAGGAGCAAATTCCGTGTCCGTCCGTTCCAGCATTTCTTCGTTGATCTGGAGATACTCCTCATAATTGCGATTCTTCTCCCAATCGCTGTCGTTTACATGCCAACGGGTCTCGACGGATTTTTCCAGCTTCTTGAAACGCTTTTTCTGCTCCTCCTGAGAAATATACAAAAACAGTTTGATAATCACGGCGCCGCCGTCGCTCAGCTGTTTTTCAAAGGAACAGATGTCCCGAAACGCTTCCGGGAGTTCTTTCTTCTTTGTAATCTTGTCAAAGCGGTCCGTCAGCACTTTCCGGTACCAGCTGCGGTCATAAATGGCAATCCGCCCGTTTTCCGGCGTCAATGTCCAGAATTTCCACAAAAACGGCCGCAGGTTCTCTTCTTCCGTAGGTTTATTGCTGGCATACACATCAAACCCTCTGGGGTCCAAGGTCTGAATCAGACGGTTGATCTGCGTCCCTTTCCCCGCTGACCCCATTCCTTCAAACAGAATCAGCACCGGTATTCCCGCTTCCTTAAGACGACGCTGCAGCTGTCCCAGTTTTGCCCCTTCCTCTTCCTGAACCTTCTTGTAAATCTCCTTCTCCACTGTCCTTGACAAATCGATTTTTTCTAACATCCCTTTTTTCCTCCAGATTCACTTTCTTTTAACGATCTATCTTAAGGTTGTTCCGTATCTGCGTCCGGTATGCGGCCAATTCTTCATATTGATAAAAGAATCGAATGCGCGCACCCCATTCACCGTCCGCCTCCTCTGGCTGATCTGTCAATACAAACCATAAAAAACTCTCCGGAAGATCAGGCAGCTGCTCAAAACCATCCCCCGGCTTGACCCCCAGCATCACCCGTTCCGGCAAATCCTCCCTGTCCGGAAAGGCCTGCAAAAAAGCATCGTGATAGTGTTTCGTCTCTTTGAGCGTCTGCCCGTAAAGCAGCAGAATCCGGCGCACAAAGTCCGTCTCATTTTTCCACTTTCCATCTGCCCAAAGCGCATCTTCCAGATCCAGCTTCCAGACAAATACCGGCAAAATTTCCTCCTCTGGCACGTCATCGGTTTCTGGCGGAATCGTTTCCAGAAGTTCCCTGGTCCCTCCGATGCCATCCGTATAGATATCCACCCGTGCAAGGGAAAAACCATCCCCGATTGGCAGAAGCTGCCTCACCTTAGACAGCAGCACATTGACCCTGGGGTCTTGTGCCCCTGAATCTTCCCTCAGCCTGTGTCCCAGTCCAAACGGAAGGTTCTGATTCGTCGCCGGGATGATTTCGTAGCTGTCCAGATCCAGGTATCCGGCTTCAAACGGCTGAAGTTCCAAATGATAGCCGTCTCCTGCCTGGGCAAAGGAAACTATAGTACGGCTTACCGAGTCCTGCCAGAGATAGTCCAGCCCCGCCGGTCCCTCCTCCCGCTGCATGGGTTGTCCATATGTCAGGATCAGCCGCCCCCGCATCTCCTCAAAACCCACCCCGGCGCCGTCCCCGTCCACAGCGATGCTGGTCAGCTGCCCGTCGGTATAATAGCAATTGGTCAGCAGCGTCTGATCGACTCCGAACCATTTTACCGGATACTGATATACCTGAATCGGTCTGCCCTCATAGTCCACGTTCTCCGCAAACAGCTTTCCGGGTACTCCCAGGCGATGCTCTGTCTGGACACAATCCTCGCCAAAAGGTATCGGCATGCCGACATACTGTACGGCGGCCTCGTCCCGCAGATTATTGTAATGGCGGGATTTTGCGATCATGGAGGGAGTCTCATAACTCATGATATCCGATATGGCACGGCTCAATACATTCACCACCTGGGTCAGCCTTTCGATATCCACGGTCTCCGGCCTGTCAAAGCGGGAAGCATTCTCATAAGTCTGGTTGCGCTGGCTCACTGCCACTGCCGGAATCCTGCCGTGGACAAACCGGCAATGTCCGCCTCCTTCCTTCCGCTCGTAAAACCAGTTTTCCTGCAGCAATTCCTGACCGGCATCGCGCAGAAAATCCCCCAGCAGGGTCGGGGCGCCGTCCTCGGTTCCCAGTATGATTCCGCTGTCCAGGCTGCATGCCAGATCATCCAGCTGAACTGCCCCGACCACACGCTGGCGTTCCTGCTCCGTCAGGGAAGCCACATAATGCTGGCACCCGGCCTGCTCATCCATATAGCCGGAAAAACTGACAAACCGAAGTTCCGTATCGCTGGGCATCCGGGACAAAAGGCGTGCCGTCTCCAGGAGGGCAGCGACGCCGGCAGCGCTATCGCCTGCCCCCGGACTATAGGAAAACGTATCGTGGTGGGCTCCCACAATCAGGATATCAGATAACGGGCTGGCCGTCTGCCGCACTGCCACCACATTGGTTCCCAGAATCTTGTCCTCCCCAAGAGCCGTCTGATATGTAAACCTCTGCAGTTCTACTTCATATCCGTAGTCCTCCAGAAGCTGCTGGATATAGCGAACCGCCTCCCTCTCCTCCCCGCTGCCTGCCGCGCGCGCAGATACGGCCAGAGTCTCTACTTCTTCCTGCAGATAGAAGGGATTCCCCTCCTCTAAGACCGGTACCTCTTCCTGCTCCTTTATCTGCTGCGGACTCTCTCTTGGGAGAACTCTGGTGGAGGGTCCGGCACAGCCGCCCGCCGCGATCACTGCAGCCAGAACTGTTCCCAGGAAAACTGTCCGGCTGGATTTGAATGAAGCATTCATAATACTCTCCTTTTCGGACATGGATAACCTCCCTCATGACACCATGCCCACTAACCTCATGCTTCGCCTCCGGCTCCCATTCGCTAAGTGGTCAGGTATTACTCACACTAAGCTCGTGAAATACCTCGCTAAGTGTTCCTATTACACCATGCCCACTAACCTCATGCTTCGCCTCCGGCTCCCATTCGCTAAGTGGTCAGGTATTACTCACACTAAGCTCGTGAAATACCTCGCTAAGTGTTCCTATTATACCACATCTGGTGTTTTTTAGAAAGGGGATTGGCGGCAAAAGCAGGCTCTGTTTCATGAAATATTGCCGTCTTATCCGCTTTTACAGGTTTTCTCGGCATCTTTTAATGTCTTTACCTCCACCAGTATGATGTCATCCCCGATCTGTTTCACGTCACAAAACGGAATGACATATTCCTTTTCCCGGCCAAATATTCCACACAGGCATCCCGGTCCGGGAATGATCAGATGCGTAATGCACCCGTTATGTTCGTCAAACTCTACATCCCCCACAAACCCCAGGCGCTTGCAGTCACAAATGTTAATCACTTCTTTTTTTTTAAATCATATATACGCACAAACTCACTCCCCTCCCTGTATCTTATGCTCAATCCTGCCGGTTTGTTCCCGCTGTCTTCCCGGCCGCAATATCCAGGCGCAAAATCAGTCAGCGGCCAGTTCGGCCAGTGATGGAAGAAACGGATGGCACAGACTCCGAACGGGGAATCTGCGCCATCCGTTTCTTCCATTACGTGCGTTTCGCTTATGGATGACTCATTTAAAACAGCGGCACTACCGCTCCTTCATAGGTGCTCTCAATATAAGCCTTCACCTCATCGCTGGTCAGCGCCTCTACCAGTGCGGCAATATTTTCATCATTCTCATGACCCTCTCTGACAGCAATCACATTGCCATAGGTGGTAGCCGCAATCGACTCGGAATCTTCCACTGCCAGTGCCTCAGACACCTTAAAACCTGCCTCAATGGCATAGTTTCCATTGATTACTGCGATATCCACATCCTCCACCACACGCGGGATCTGAGCAGCCTCCACTTCATACAGGTTCAGATTTTTGGGATTCTCCACGATATCGTTCTTGGTTACGGTCAGATCCGCTCCCTCCTTCAGCTTGATCAGGCCCTGAGCCTCCAGAAGCAGCAAGGCCCTTGCCTCGTTGCTGGTATCATTGGGAACGGCAACCGTAGCGCCGTCTGCCAGTTCTTCCAGCGAAGAAGCCTTACCCGCATAAATCCCAAACGGCTCATAGTGAATCGATGCCGCCGACACCAGCTTCGTTCCGTTCTCCTCATTAAAGGACTCGAGATAAGGCAGATGCTGGAAATAATTGGCATCCAGATCCTCGGATTCCAGTGCAAGATTCGGCTGGATATAATCCACATATTCCAAAATCTCCAACTCATAGCCTTTCTGCGCCAGCACATCCTTGGCCGCCCGCAGAATCTCTGCATGAGGCGCCGGACTTGCCCCCACTGTGATTTTCTGCAGTTCACCGGCGGCCGCCGCGGTTTCCTCTTCCTCTTTTTCAGCCTGCGCCTCTGTGTTTTCCGCCTCTGTGTTTTCCGCCTCTGCGCCTTCCGCCGCTGTGCTTTCTGCCGCCGTCGTGGACTGCTGGGAGTTTCCGCCGCAGGCCGTCAGCGCCGCTGCCGCAAACACCGTTGCCGCCAAGATACCGATTGATTTTTTCATAATGATTCCTCCTCATTTTTTATTGATTTATATGGCAATTCGCCAACAGCCTATGGCTGCTAAATCCTCGTCTTAAGAAAACCGGCATCACCGGATTCTCTTATCTCCCTTCTTGGAAAGCTGTGTCCCGATCTCCTGAATAATCTGTACCATCACCACCAGCAAAACGACGGCAATCCACATCAGTCCCGGTTCATACCGGTAATAACCATAGTTGATCGCCACCGCCCCCAATCCGCCGCCGCCGGTAAAACCTGCCATGGCTGAATAGCTGAGGATCGTCGTCACAGCCAGCGCCGCTCCCAAAAGCAGGGACGGCCTCGACTCCGGCAGCAATACCTTCCAGATAATCTGCCAGGTAGACGCCCCCATGGACTTGGCAGCCTCGATCACCCCGGCATCGATCTCCCTAAACGAGGATTCCACCACCCGGGCTATATAGGGAGCCGCTGCGATCGTCAGCGGGATCACAATCGCCGGCGAGCCGATTCTGGTGCCGATCACAATCTTAGAAAGCGGAAGCACGATAAACAAAAGAATCAGAAACGGAACCGACCGCAGCAGGTTAATCGCCAGTCCCAGAATTTTCTGCAGCCAGGGAATCGGATAAATCCCGTCATCGTCCGTTACCACCAGCACAATCCCCAGCGGCAGCCCGATCACATAGGCCAGCAGGGAAGAAAGGGCCACCATATAAAAAGTCTCCCAGATCGCTGTCTTTAACATGGAAATCGTCGTTGGATCAAACGTCATGTCTGCTCACCTCCTCATAAGGCACATGAATACTGTTCAGATAATTGATCACACGGTTGGCATCTGATTCCTCCTCCGGCAGCTGAATAATCATCTGCCCCATGGCAGTTCCCTGGATATCTTTCGTCGCCGCATACATGATATTCACCGGAACCTTGCAGGCCAGCACCAGATTGGAAATCACAGGCTCCGTGGACTCTCTTCCGTCAAAAATAATCCGCAGCTGCCGGGTATCGCTGAACTTCACCTGATTCACCGCATCTCCCAGAATCAATTGCCGTCCGATCTTTGACTTCGGCTCCGAAAAGATCTCGGATACCGTCCCGATCTCCGCAATATGGCTCTGGTCGATAATCGCCACCCGGTCACAGATCGCCTCAATCACTGCCATTTCATGAGTAATGACAATCACCGTCACTCCCATGGTCTGATTAATCTCCTTTAGCAGAGCAAGGATGGATTTGGTCGTGTTGGGGTCTAAGGCACTGGTAGCTTCGTCGCAGAGAATCACCTTAGGATTGGTCGCCAGCGCCCTGGCGATCGCCACCCTCTGTTTCTGCCCGCCGGACAGCTGCGCCGGATAGGCCCCCGCCCGGTCTGCCAGTCCTACCAGTTCCAGAAGTTCCATGGCCCGTTTCCTGCCTTCCTGCTTTGGCGCCCCTGCAATCTCCAAAGGGAAACACACGTTTTTCAGCACGTTTCTCTGCGCCAGCAGATTGAACTGCTGAAAAATCATCCCCATAGAACGTCTGGCCATCCTCTTCTGCTTGTCGTTCTGGGCCGCCAGGTTCTCACCCTCAAAAATCACCTGGCCAAAAGTCGGTGTCTCCAGCATGTTAATGCAGCGCACCAGAGTGCTCTTTCCCGCACCGGAAAGACCTATGATTCCAAAAATCTCCCCCCGGCGGATGTCAAGATTAATGTCATCCAGCGCAACCACCGGACCATTGGCTGTCTTAAATTCCTTGCCCACATTCCGCAGGCTGATAATCGGTTCTTCCAACGCCATAGCCTTACCTACTCTCTTCCGTTATTTTCTGTCGGACAATCCGGCAAAACGCGCGGCCACGCCCTGTTCCCTGTGCCAGATCTTCCGTAAAACAAAAAGACCGCAAACCCTGCACAGGTTTGCGATCCGATATCCGCTGCTTTTTCACCGGAATTATCCAATTCTTCTCACAATCCATGCAGTTATCTCTGGTTTTTTGAGCATACGAACATGCGGCACATGCCCATCATCATGCCGCTCATCATAGCCATATCCATCTGCAGGTTTGTCCGGTTCTTCATAGCGCTTCTCCATCCTTGTGAAAGTATGAATCTTTCTATGGGCGTATTTTACGCCAACAATTCCCGTTTGTCAAGTTTTTTTTCTGCTTACTTCCGGACGTTACTCTTTGTATCTGCCTCCGGCTTATTCGATAAGTACGCCATCACCGCCTGCATGGGCGGTGAAACCCATTTGTCATGGTGGTAGAGAAGCTGCCGCCAAAGTTCCATCTCAAAACCCTCTACACATAGATAACAGATCCGGCCTGACTCCACCGCCTCTTTTGTCACATAATCCGGAAGAAAGGAGATCCCCATCCCCTGGGCTACCAGCTGGCAGATCAAATCCGCATTTCCCGTCTCCAGGACCGGCCGCAGTTCCATGGACAAGGAAGCCAGCTTTTCATCCATCAGCCTGCGGTAACTCATCCCTTTTTCCGTAAGCAAAAAAGGCAGTCCGGCCAGGACTTCCAAAGAAAGCGGTTCCTGTCCCCCCGGTCCCCGGCCCTTTCCGGAAAAATATCCCGCAGCCGCCACAAAATGGGCCGTGACCTTCTCCTCGCTGGCAATCCGGTAAGTCCTGTTGTAAATATGGCTGTCCAGGGTATAGACCAGATCGACCTCATTCTGATTCAGCAGCCGGAACATCTCTTCCGTGCTGGCTGAAATAATCTTCATGGTGATTCCCGGATAACGGGTCCGGAAGTCCGAAAATCCGTCTTTTAACAGCCAGCTGCAAAGCGAATCGGCCATGGCTATGCGGACATAGCCGCTTACGGCCTCCTGCTCCCTGTGCAGCCGTTTTTCCAATTCCTTGGTCAGCCTGCGGACCTGATGGGCATAGGCAAGCACCTCTCTCCCCTTTGCCGTCAGCGATACCGTATGGTTGACCCGTTCAAAAAGCAAAATCCCCAGGCTTTTTTCCAGCTGCCGGATCTGAAACGACACAGTCGGCTGAGAATATCCGGACTTTTCCGCCGCCTTGGTAAAGCTGGAAAGTTCCGCCACCTGTATGAATGTTTCAAGATTTTTGATATCCATCGTCACCTGTCATTGAATTTTTCAATCCTTCTTATTAAAATTATTAGTTTTACAAATACTAATTCATAGTATATAGTAAATACATTGGATTTTCAAGCGCAAAAGAAAGGATTTTACCATGAAAATGAACAAAAGAGCTTCATCCTCCCAGACGCATCACCAAAATGGCGGCTTTCAGAATTCTTTCGGCTTTGTTCTGGCCTGCGTAGGGTCTGCGGTAGGTATGGGCAACATCTGGCTGTTCCCTTACCGCCTGGGGCAATACGGCGGCGCCGCTTTTCTAATCCCCTATTTTTTCTTTATCGCCCTGTTTGGCCTGGTAGGACTTTCGGCAGAATTTGCCATCGGACGGCGGGCTGGCACGGGAACGCTTGGTTCCTATGAATATTGCTGGAACAGAATCAAAAAAGGGAAAATCGGATATCTGCTGGGATGGATTCCTCTGCTTGGCTCTTTGGGGATCGCCATCGGCTACTCCGTAATTTTGGGCTGGGTGCTGCGTGCGCTCGGCGCCAGCCTTACCGGCTCTTTATTTTCCGTAGAACCGGGGACTTTTTTTGCAGGGATCTCCTCTGCTTTTGGCAATATTCCCTGCCATGCCCTGATGATCTTTCTCGCCTGCACCCTGCTGATCACAGGCGCTACAAAAGGGATCGAAAAGGTCAACAAGATCCTGATGCCCGCCTTTTTTTGCCTCTTCATCGTCCTGGCCGTACGGGTATTCTTTCTGGATGGCTCCGGCGATGGATACCGCTTTTTGTTCATTCCCAAATGGGAATACCTCTTGCAGGCAGATACCTGGGTGATGGCTATGGGACAGGCTTTTTTCTCTCTGTCCATCACCGGCTCGGGCATGATTGTCTATGGCTCCTACCTGGGCAAGGATGAGGATATCACCAAAGCCTCCGTCAATACCGCCATATTTGACACCCTGGCTGCCATGCTTGCCGCCCTCGCCATTATGCCGGCCGTATTTGCCTTTGGCATCGAACCAGCCAGCGGGCCTCCGCTGATGTTTATCACACTGCCGCAGGTATTTGCCAAAATGCCCCTGGGAAATATATTCGCCGTGTTTTTCTTTGTCTCCGTAGCCTTTGCCGGTATTACCAGCCTCATCAATATGTTTGAGGCTGTATGTGAATCCTGGCAGACCCGCTTTGGCATGCCACATTCCGCCATGGCCGCTGTGTGCGGAATCATCGCCCTTGCCGTCGGGATTTTTATCGAGGATGGAAACCGGGTCGGCGCCTGGATGGATTTTGTTACCATTCTCGTGGTGCCTTTCGGCGCGCTGCTGGGCGCCTTCTCCATCTATTATATCCTGGGCTGGAAAGAAATCGGAGAAGAACTGTCCACCGGTCGCGGACAACCGCTCGGCACGTGGTTCTGCACCATCGGAAAATATATCTATGTCCCGCTGGCAGTATTCGTATTTATCCTGGGGATATTATATGGAGGAATCGGTTAAAACATCGTTAAAGCCTTATCAAAAAATCCGGTCAGACACCTTTTGTATCTGACCGGATTTCTTATCTTAATTTCTTATCTTAACTACACAAATCCACAATCACCTGCGCAAACATCTTTGCACTTGTCACAAGTTCTTCCACTATGGCAAACTCATCCGCACCGTGCATCCGGTTATCGGTATCCGGCATGGAGGCGCCGAAGGCGACCCCGTTTTTCAGGTTATGCACATAGGTCCCTCCGCCGATGGCAAGGCATTTCCCCTCTCTTCCGGTATAATCCTCATAGACTCTCAATAATGTCTTCACAAACAGAGAATCCCCGTCTACCATATGCGGCGGAATCATCGAATCATTATGCAGGGTCAGGCCTTTGGCCGCCATCTTCTCCCTGACCACCTTAAGCATGTTCTCTTCATTGCCGCAGACCGGCACCCGGCTGTCAAACTGTCCGTCCAAGCCGGACTCATCCACAGTCAGCATGGAAAATGCCAGCGTCAGCAATCCCGAGACCTCATCCTCCATCGCCACCCCCAAAGCCTTTCCATTCACATCTCCATGCGGCATCAGGTCCGCCACCTTTTTCAGGCATTCCAACTGCGGGCAGGCAGCAAGCGGCAGCCGGCATAAAAGCGTCAGCAAACCTGTGATGGCATTATTTCCTTCCTGCGGCCTGGCGGCATGCGCCCCGGCTCCCACAGCAGTAATCTCACAGATGCTTTCTTTTGAAACAAGTTCAAATTCAATTCCGGTTTCCTCTTTAACCGTGGCAGCTGTCTTCTCCAAAAGGGAAAAACCTACCCCTTCCACCACTGCCTTTGCCTTTCCCGGAACCACATTCACCTTGGTTCCCGCCTCCAGCCTCACCAGTTTCGGCAATGCCTGGGAAGCCTCAAACCGTGCGGTAAAATGGCCCTCCAGCCGCCCCTTTTCGACATTGACTACCGGATATTGCCCATCCGGGGAAAAGGTCATCGGCGCCTCTTTCTCGACGGCATAGTAATGTCTGATATCCGAACTTCCGCACTCTTCATCGGTTCCCATAATCAGACGCACGTTTTTCTTCAAAGGAATCCCCAGTTCTTTCACCGCACGCATAGCATAAAGCGCCGCCACTGCCGGCCCCTTGTCATCCGCCGTCCCGCGCCCGTAAAGGGCCCCATCCTTCAGCAGCGGTTGAAACGGCTCCGTCTCCTGCCATCCCTCTCCGGCGGGCACCACATCCAGGTGGGCCAGGATATCCAACTGCTTAGGAAGCGTACTGTCAAAATCCGCGCAGCCAACATAGCCGTCATAGTCCTGCACCTCAAAACCGTAGCCTTCTGCCATATCCAGTGCCGCATCCAGGCATTCCGCGGCGCCCGGGCCAAAAGGCATATCCTCTTCCGCCGGCATCTTCTCACTGTTAATCCGGCAAAGTTCGCAGATATCCTCGACCATCTCCTGTGTGTGCGCTTTCATGTACGCCTCAATTTCTTCTCTGTACATCTGTAACCCCTCCTTAATTATATTTTTATATTGGAAAAGCAAAATCGCCTTTACGCCCCTATTCATTTCGGATTGCCGCCAGAGGACTCAGTTTCATGGCCCGCATAGCCGGAAAGAACCCTGCCACCATCCCTACCAGAATCGCAAATCCCACCGCTGCCAGGGAAAGCCATCCGGGAATCCTCGAGATATCTCCCGCCTGTCCAACCATCATCTCTCCGATCGACTGAAAGCGGTTCATGGCATAGGAAACCCCATAGCTGAAGGCGATTCCCGCCAGGCCTCCCAAAAGTCCGATACAGCCGGACTCAATCAGAAACATATTGCGGATCGATCTCATGTCGCAGCCTAATACCTTGATCACACCGATTTCTTTTGTCCTCTCGTAGATTGACATCATCATGGTATTGGCAATCCCGATCGCCGCCACAAACAGGGAAATGCCTCCGATCCCTCCCAGGACAGCCTGGATCATCATCGACTGCTGCTTCGTCTGTTCCATCCAGTCCGAACTGCTGTGAACCCGAAACCCCATGTCGGAAAGCTGCTCCTGCACTCCGGATACCTGCTCCATCTTTTCCACGTTTACCACACAGGAACTGTAGATAAAATAGGGGTAGGCCTTTCCTTTCTTGTTAGTCGGCTGTCCCGGGATCGGCCGTTTGCGGAAAATCCTCCTCAGCTGCTCCTTAAGCGCATCCAGTTCCGCATATACCGAATAAGAGTAATTGCCGCCTTCTCTCGGATCTCCCTCTACCACTCCCGCCGTCTCAATCAGATATTTCTTCGGCGCTTTCTCGCTGCTGTCTCCCATCGACTGATAATAGCTGTCCATATCAAAGATTACAAACATGGGGCGGCCCATGAAATCCACATCCGGCATCTCTCCCGTCTCCCAATAACCGCCTCCTCTGCCGTTGCTGAACCATTGAATAATCGAATTCCCGTAAATCAGCTTTAGATTTTTCTCTCCTGGTTCGGGCAATTCTCCTTCTCCTAAGGGAATATCTTTCAGATACTCTCTCGGCGCGCCAATCAAGGTAGTGTTGGCAGAGTATTTGCCCTGGATAAATACAACATCCGCCTCCAGCAAAGGATACACGCTTTCCACATGCTCCATCCGTTCCATCTGGCGAATCCTTTCATCCGTCAGATAATTCGGCTCTGTGTTATCCTCTCCGTATCCATAGTAATAATCTCCCCGCACCTCAATCGCTGTCAGACTGCCGAAGGACTCAATCAACTCCTGATTCAACTCCCGCAGCCCGATTCCCAGAGACATCATCACCACTATGGAGGCCGTTCCGATAATGACACCAAGGACCGTCAGAGCGGTCCTCAGCTTTCTTCTTCTCAAATTGTTCATGCTCATGGTAAGCAGATCAGCAAACTTCATTCTTCCTCATCCTCATCCGTCTCCTGCGCCGCCTTCTCTCTGCGGTGTTTCACCGCCATCACCACAATCACTGCAGCCAGAGCCGCAATCACCAAAAGCGCTGCCGGGAGAAGCTGCTGCTGATGCTGTGCCAGGAATCCGGACAGACGGCCGCCTTCCTCCGGCATCTCATCTTCAGGATTCCAGGCTTCCATATCCTCCATCTCCGACATATCTTCTGTCACAAACAGAGTCATTTCTTTTTCTTCCGTAAACACAACGCTGTTCTCATCCTCATAAGAAATGATTACCTTTACTTTTCCGTCATCCATGGTCGGAGACACTCCGGCTACCATACAGTCTACATTCCCGGTCTCCCCAGGCTTGATATTCCCCACATAGCTGTCCGTCGGCTGAATGGAATCCGCCTCAAAGGCCACGGTTACATTGTAAAGCATGATCTTACCAGTGTTATTGATCCCAAACATCACGTTCGATTCACTGCCCACCGTAATCATATCCGGCATCACCTCAAACGTCCCCGTGCTCAGCCTCGCAATCTGCTTGATCGGAATATCCACAGCCAGGCTTTCTTCCGCATTTTTATATTCCGGACTGTCAAACTTCGCCTTAATGGTCAATCCGTAAGACCGCTGATCCACACCCGGTTTGGAACTCAGCCGGTAGCGCAGCTGCGTCACGCCTCCCGGTGGCAGCGAATTCAACGCCACGGAAGAGGAACCCGATTCGGTGGTAAACACCGCGCTGTCGGATACTTTCTCCGATTCTATGGAAAACAGAAGATTGGAGGCCGCAATATTGGTGGAAGCGTTTTTGATCTGAATCACCAGATCAAATTCTTCTCCCGCGATAATTGTCGCCGGGTCCGTGGTAAAGCTGTCCACAATAATCCTGGCCCTGGTACGGTCGTGTTCGTTGAACTCCCCGTATTCGTCCTCTTTATCCTTGTTGTGAATCCGTACATAGAAGGAGGTCTCAAAAGTCTTTAGCTCCTCCCCTGTGGAACTGTCTGAATAAAAAATCTTCATGGCAATCGGATAATAGCCGCTGTAAGCATCCTCCCTTATAGCAAAACTGTACCCCAGCTGCACAGTCTCATCCACAGCGATCTTCTCAAACATCCTGTCATAATTGACATCATTGATCTCAAAAGGAAACTTCTCCGTATCCGCGTCCAATGTGATGCTTGCCTTTACATTGTATACATTCGCCGGACTGTTATTCCGCAGATTGACAGCAAAATCCATCACATTCGGATAAGTGCCGTCCGGCGTACTCTGCCCCTCTCCCAAAACAAAGTCATAAGTTTTGATCGAATCCTCGTCATCATCGTCGCTTCCGGAGGAACGGGAGATCCATACCCGGACATCTTCATACGCGCACTGGCCCCACTGGCCGTAATCGTCCTTGACCCCAATCTCGATCGGAACCGTATAATATCCGTCCTGCAGGTCCCGTCTGACCCGGCCGGATATGGAGACCGTCTTATCGTCTCCGGCTTTGATCTTCCCTACAGACTTCCAGTTTTCAAAGGTAGAACCCGTCACCTCAAACGGAAACGTATATCCGTATTTCAGGTCGTCCTCATCCTCGTCCCCGATATCCACCCCGTCGTCACTGAACCGTACGGCAAATTCCGCGTCTTCCCCATATTTATTATTCAGCCGGAATGAGATCGTCATCTGTTTTCCGGTCTTTCCCACGGGTACCTTAGTCGTCGTAATCCATTCGTTATATGCGTAAGCCTGCAAAGCCCCTGCCATTGGTGTCGCCCCGATTCCCATAAGAACCGCAAGGCACAAAGTAAGCCAGCGTCTCCAGGCTTGTCCTTTTTTTAATGCTCTCTCTGTCATGTCCCGTTGCTCCTTTTTCATCGGCCTTCTGTCACGTCTTCGCCTTTTTGGCCGATCTCTTCCTGACTTTCCTCCCGATAATGCTGCTCTTCTATCTTGAAAATCCTGCCGTCTACAATGTGGAACTGCCGGTCCGCATAGGTGGCCAGGTGATTGTCATGAGTAACCATCACCAGAGTCTGGTTCTGCTCCCGTACAATCCGGCGCATCAATGCCAGCACCTCCATAGTGGTCTTTGAATCCAGATTCCCCGTAGGCTCATCCGCAAAAATAATCTTCGGCTTCACCACCAACGCGCGGGCAATCCCCACCCGCTGCTGCTGTCCGCCGGACATCTCATTCGCCATGTGTTTCATCTGTTTCTCCAGTCCTACCAGCTTTAGATACTTCTTCGCCTTCTCATTGCGTATTTTTTTGGGCACTCCCCGAAAAGACAGGGGCAATGCCACGTTTTCAACCGCGTTTAAGGTCTGAAGCAGATTATAAGACTGAAAGATAAAGCCGACATTCTCCCGCCTAAATCCCACCAGCTGGTTCTCATTCATCTTCTCCATATGCTTTCCGGCGATGATAATCTCCCCCTTGGAGGGTTTCTCCAGACCTGCCAGCATATTAAGAAGGGTGGACTTCCCTGAGCCGGATGGGCCCACAATCGCACAGAATTCACCCTTATACATGGTAAAATCCACACCATTCAATGCGTAGACCTTATTTTTTCCCACTTTATATATCTTATATAAATTCTTCACCCGGATAATTGGGATACGGTCTTTGGCTGTCTGTAACCCTTCGTTTTTTTCCAAAACGGCGTCCTCTTTCAGGCACTCCTTCTGAAGCTGCATGGCACTCTCTTTCCTCTCCATTCTCACCTGTTCATTATACACCATTTTCCTGCCAGATAAAGTTTTATTTTCTTAAATATTCATTACAGGCTGCACGTCCCTCAGCATGAATTTGCATTTCCTGTATTTTTTTTACATTTCCACAAAAAACACTGGAAATTACCGGTAAAATCCGCTATAATAACCCTCGAACATAATAACAAGCGCACCCAAAGGAGATTCGCTATGAGACATATGTTAAACCCGTTGGATTTTTCCGTGGAAGAAATCGACCGGCTGCTGTCCCTTGCATCTGATATCGAGCATAATCTTCCCAAATACGCCCATGTATGTGACGGCAAAAAATTGGCCACATTATTTTATGAACCAAGTACCCGTACCCGGCTGAGCTTTGAATCTGCAATGTTAAGCTTAGGTGGCAGTGTACTTGGTTTTTCTTCGGCAGATTCCAGTTCTGCCGCAAAGGGAGAGAGCGTTTCTGATACCATCCGGACCATCTCCTGCTATGCGGATATCGCTGCCATGCGCCATCCCAAAGAAGGTTCTGCCCTGGTAGCTTCCCAGGCTTCCTCCATTCCGGTGATCAATGCCGGTGACGGCGGCCACCAGCACCCGACCCAGACTCTGACTGACCTGATGACGATCCGCTCTCTGAACGGAAAGCTGAACAATATGACCATCGGCCTGTGCGGAGACCTGAAATTCGGACGCACGGTCCATTCTCTCATCAACGCCATGGTCCGTTACCCGGATATCCGTTTCGTACTGATTGCCCCCGATGAGTTGCGGATTCCCAGCTATATCCGGGAAGATGTGTTAAAGGCCAACAAGGTTGAATTCAAGGAAGTCAACAATCTGGATGAAGCGATGCCGGAACTGGATATTTTATACATGACCCGCGTACAGAAAGAACGTTTCTTCAACGAAGAGGATTATATCCGTCTGAAAGACTGCTATATCCTGGATAAAAAGAAAATGAAACTTGCCAGGGAAAATATGTACGTACTGCATCCGCTTCCCCGGGTGAATGAGATCTCCACTGAGGTGGACTCCGATCCCAGAGCCGCCTACTTTAAACAGGTACAATATGGCGTATATGTGCGGATGGCACTGATCATGACATTACTGGAGGTGGAAAAACCATGTTGAATATCAGCGGATTGAACGAAGGAATCGTACTGGACCACATTGAAGCCGGCAAGAGCCTGGATATCTATTATCATCTGGGATTGGACAAACTGGAATGTCAGGTAGCTATCATCAAAAACGCCCGCAGCAGCAAAATGGGGCGCAAGGATATCATCAAAATCGAAGGCGGACTGGACAAGCTGGATTTGCAGATGCTGGGATATATCGACCACAACATCACTGTCAACATTATCCAGGACAATAAGATTGTGGAAAAGAAAACCTTAAAACTGCCCAAAAAGATCACTAACGTAATAAAATGCAAAAATCCCCGCTGCATCACCTCCATTGAGCAGGAACTTCCCCATGTATTCTATCTGGCTGACGAACGGACCGAAACCTACCGGTGTATGTATTGCGAAGAGAAATACGGAAAATAACCTTATCAAAAATCCTGGCTGCCCATTTTCCATAAAAGCAGCCAGGATCTCCTGATTTATTCTTTTACTTCCAATTTCCTTACCTGTTCTCCGATATATTCTTCCATCTTCTCTTTCGGAATCCCAAGCGGGATCTCCAGTTCGGAATAGAGATAGTCTTCGGCCATCCGCAGATATTTTTCATCGGTAGAAGTAATCTTCTTCCCCTGTGCGCTCCTTGTCCTCTTCCTCAAATACAATGTCTTTATAATCTTGATCCACTCTTTGCAATCACAGGATTTCATACATTCCTTATATTGATTTTCCCGCAGCTTTTCATTGGCGATCCAAAGTTCTTCGATCTTTGGAATCTCATCGATCAGTTTTGATGCCTCCTCCTGGGTCAACACCGGGCGCATATAAGTCTTCCCATTATCTACAGGTGTAAAAATCTTTCCGCCTTTCTGGCTGGAAGGATTCAGGACATAGAACAGACGGTCTCTGGGGACCCCTTTCATGTCCATGGTAGTAATATCCTCTACCTGGCATACACCCGAAGTTCCATATACAATATATTCTCCTTTTTCAAACATCCGGCACCTTTCCTTTCCTGCAAAACATGAATCTGACATCAAAGTTCCCATTCCATTTTATCAGAAAAGCCCCTGCCATTTCTAACGATTTTTTTCTGATTTTCTATTTTCGTAAATAATGCCCTCTATGCACCCACATAATTTTGTGCAAATTCTCCATCCGTTTTGAAAATCTGCACCAGTTCCCTCGGAGTTTCGGCAAGCATATCCGCTCCCGCGTCTGTCAGTTCTTCGCGGGAACCGTATCCGTAAAGTACGCCGATTATCTCCAGTCCGTTCTCCCTTGCTCCGTATACATCCTGCTCCCGGTCTCCCACCATCACAGCCTGCTCCTTTTCTCTCACTTTACAGGTCTCTAACACATAGCGGATGACGTCGCCCTTTCTCACCCGGCTGTCATCCAGAGTAGCGCCTCCGATATAGGTAAAATATTCTGCCAACCCAAAGTGTTCAAGCACCCGCACAGCCGCGACCTCCGGTTTGGAAGTAGCCACTAAAAGCACATATCCCTGCTCCTTCAGGCATTTCAGCATGTCCTCGATCCCCGGAAATACCCGATTTTCAAATATCCCCTGCCGGTCAAAATATTCCCGATATACGCCGACGCCTTCCAGCGCCCTCTCCTCCGTAAATCCGCAGTATTTCATCAGGCTTTCCTTCAGCGGCGGCCCAAGCCACGGCTGCAGCTGGTCGCGGTCTATGGCAATTTTGTAATGGTCAAGCATATATCCAATGGAATTGACAATGCCTTCCCGGGAATCTGTCAAGGTCCCATCCAGATCAAACAACACATATTTCTTCCTCATTGGTTCTCCTGTCCATAAAAGAGGAAGCCGGAAACTTCTGCGTTCCCGGCTTGTTGCCCTCATCACCTGTTGTCTGAAATCCTCACAACAGTTCTCTCTATCTCTGTCAACCCAGTTCTTCTACAACCTTCTCGATTGCAGCCAGGGCGTCATCCGGCAGCTTGTCATAGCCTTCTTTGGCTACTGCAAACTGCTTGATCTCATTGACACGGTCATTCATGCGGGCCTTCAGCTGGCCTACATACTCCGCATCATTCATATCCGGCACAAAGCCTTCCCAATCCATGATCTCGATATCAGAGAAAGGCCCCCATTTGTGGAACTCAGCCTTGCCCTCTACGATCGCCTCCAGAATGCCCAGAGTGTCGGCCGGTTTTACCTTCTTGCCCATGAAATCGCCAGTATTGACGATGTAACAGTCTACGTTCTTCTCCTCAACCAGCTTTTTGAACTTCTCATAGTCGTTGGCCAGCGGATAGGTGCGGAACGGGTTCGCATAGGGAACCACTACCAGCTTGTTGGGGTCTACGCCAGGAGCCAGACGCTCTGCAGAAGAACGCTTGGTAGCCAGGGTTGCACCCATAACGGAAGCCAGAGAAGCGCCTTTCAGCTTTACTACCGGCGGGATGGTAGGATCTTTCATAATCCAGAAGATAGCGTTCACCGGAGCATCAATCTTGTCCACCCGGTTCGGAGACCACAGTTTTGACTTGATGGCACGTCCGTTGCCATTCCGGATATCCTCTGTTACCAGCTGCAGCTTGCCCTCGTCATCCAGGGTAGCGGAGCAGTTCTGAGCGGTCAGCAGGTACTTATTGTCATCACAGCCGGTGGGATAGTCGGCAGTCTTATCAAAATAGGTGGGTTCCAGGGCGATGGATGAACAGGTATCGGTATTGATAACAAAGGCATCGTCGTGAAGAACCTTGATCTCATACTTGCCGCCATGCTTTGCATGAGTCAGGGTGGACTTGCCGGAACCTGACAGGCCATATACAGAAGCCACATACTTCTTGCCGTCAGCCAGCAGATACTCCTTCTGTCCGCCGTGGCAGGAAGCGTAACCGTTACGGTTGGCAATCGCCCATGCCATAGTCAGGGTGCCTTTCTTATGCTCGCCAAAATATCTCATACCCAGAATGCAGGCGCAGTTGGTCTCCGTGTTAAAGTAGCACAGAGTCTTCTTCTGCGGGTCTGACAGGCAGTCTAAGGATACGTTGGGACGGTCAGAACCGGTCCACTGCGGGTCTGAGAAAATATAAATGTCTGCTTCCTTGCCGTCGCCTACCGGCTTGGAATTCTTGTACATCTTCACATATTCATCCGACATATACTGGAAGTTCAGCATCCAGTTGTACATGATGTTCTCTTCGCCTTCCGGCAGCAGCAGGTGAGCCTTCACCATAAACTCCGGGTCCAGGCCTACGAACACCTCTGCATGGTACATGGTTTTCCAGCGGGACTCATAGATAGCGTCCATGGCAACAATATCCAGAGCATTGCAGTCCACTCCGGGTTCTCCTGCAATACGGCGGGCAGTCGCATAACGTCCGGTAATAGCGCCATCATTAAACAGAAGCACCTTAGCGTCCTTCTCCAGACCGAACTCCTCACCCCTGTAAACCGGCATATCGGTCACGATGGTCCCCGGAGAATTCTTGGCCAGTTCATAAGCCTCCTTCAGGGTGTTTACCTTAACTACGTTATTGCCGTAAAAAGCAGCTTCGATGATGGATCTTGTCTTGGAAAAACCAGTTTTTCCTTTACCAATCTCACTGATTGGGTAATACGCTTTTGTTGCCATTACACTTCCTCCTTAATCTAAACTTCGTGAATCGAAATTTGTTTTTATTATCTCACTTTGTGAATTAAAAGTCAATATCTGAATTGAGAATTTTACCATAATTTTACCATCCGGATCTTCTTTTTTCTGACATTCTTACGGGCCCTGGCTTCTGGTCAGAAATCGGAAACTGCTTCAATCCCTTTTTTCTTCCATTAGTTCATCCTTTGGCTCCTCCCTGTCCAGCGTAAACCAGAACTCCACTCCGTCTTCCGTATTTTTCACACCGCAGTTTTGATGGTGGGCATCCATGACTGCCTTGACAATGGATAGCCCGATGCCGCTCCCCCCATAGGCCCGGGTCCTTGCCTTGTCCACTTTATAAAATTTCGTCCATAAATTAGGGATGTCCTCCTCGGGAATCGGTTCGCCCGTATTGTAGACCATTACTTTTACGCGTTCCTGCGCACGTTCTGTACGGATACGGATAACTCTTTCACCGCTCAGATGATTCAGGGCATTGTTAAGATAGTTCGTCACCACCTCTTCAATCTTAAACTCATCCGCCATCACATACAAGGGGCCGTCCGCCTCCAGAATCACCCTTGCCTCCTTCTGTTCCATAAAAATCCTGGCGGAATTCAGGATGTCCCGAATCAGTTCATGAATATCAAACCGCTCTATCACCGGCGTATCGCTGCCAAACTCCAAAGCGCTTAAGGTGAGAAGCTGTTTTACCATCTTGTTCATCTTTCCGGCTTCATCCATGATTACCTCGCAATAGTAATCCCGGCTTTCCTTATCTTCACACATCCCCTCGCCAAGTCCTTCGGCATAACCCTGGATCAGGGCAATCGGCGTTTTCAGTTCGTGAGATACATTGGCAATAAATTCCTGCCGCATCTCGTCGATCTGGGTCTTCTCTTCGATATCATGCTGAAGCTGAAGATTTGCCTCCTTTAAAGCGCCGATCGTCTCCTTCAGCTTATCTGACAACGTGTTCATGCTGCGCCCTAAAACTCCGATCTCATCCTGGGAATCCCCTTCATATTTCACCTCAAAATCAAGCTCCGACATCCGTTCTGATAAGGAGGCCAGACGCATCAACGGCTTTGTCAGCTGGTTCGTGACAAAAAACATTAAAATACTGCCGGATACCAGCGCTGCAAGGCCTACATAGGTAGTAAACCGATTCGTCAGGTCCACGCTCTCCCGGATACTCTCCAAAGGCATAGACATAATAAACAAGATCCTGTTGTCTGACAAAAACCCCCAGCTTTCCATATAGCTGGAACGGGAACGGGAATCGTAGTTCGTTTCCACCACATAATTCTCATGCTTCTTCAGAACCGTAGCGTGTCTGGCGCCCATGCCCAATACATATCGCTGTACCTTCTGCACCAGGTAATCGCTGTCCCGCCCGGCTCCCAGGACCGTGGCGCCCGTATTGCTGTCGATCAGCACCATATTGATATTATTCTTATCCCCGTATCCGCGGATCATCCCCAAAAGCGTATATTCCCCTGAGTCGTCAAAAGTTCCGGAGACATCGGCCCTCTCCCGCTCCTCCGATACGTCTCCATCCGCTCTTGGCCTGCCCCTTCTGGCCTCTCTGTTCTCGGAATCCTCCTCCCACGCACCTCCCTCGGAACTTTTCTCTGCGGACTGGGACCATGTCTCCCATTCGTTCTGCAGTTCGCGGGCTATCACGTCTCCAATGCTCTCGCCGTCCTCCGTCTTCTCTCTCACGGCAGCGTCAATCTCACTGTATGCCTCCTCCATCTCCTTTCTTTTCTCTTCTATATAGTATTTCTCCAGCCACCAATTATTGATCGCCAGAACCGAAAGCAACACTGCTGACGTCAATCCGATAAAGATCATCATAATCCGATGGCGGATCGAATGCCTGAAAAAACCCTTCATTTTATCCAATCACCTCAAACTTGTCACCCATGCCTACAATTGCTTCTATTCTTTTATAGCATGTATTTTCTATTATTTCTACCTGTTCCTCACGATTTCACACAATCTACATAATTTAGTGCGTTAATCTTTTTCTGATTGAGCAGCCTGTCTGTTCGTACTATAATAAGATAGTATAATTGAAAAAGAAGCAGGATGCGGTTTTCTGATGGATGCCCTCTGGTCTTACGAAAGAGGGTGATGCCCATGAGCGTAATGGAAGTTTTAACATTATTGCTTGTTATTTTTGCGGCTCTGTCTTACATAGACAATCATAAAAAGAAATAAGCATCCCTCCCGCCTAAAGTGAGGATGCTTATTTCTTTTCAGCAATTTTACTGAGGGCAAACCGGAACTCGTGTCCGATCAACCTTTCTGAGTAGATTATACACCAGAGCCGCTTGTTTTGCAAGTGGCTCTACTTACATTCTGCCCAGCCCTTCTCCATTTTCAGTCAATGTATATTTGTATCCATCAAGGCATTCGCTGTTGATTTTCTTACATATTCACGATTGCCTCCCTTGAGTGTGTTTGAAAATCCTCTGATCTCGAAGTATCCTTCCATTTATATTACCCTCATAAACCCATCTTTTGAGTTGTATTTTTTATCAATTTCCCGGTCAGTAGTAATCATAAATTTTACGTTTTCAAAATTTTCATATTCTTCATTTAAAGCCTGGATCCAATTGCTATCCCTCCCCTCCTGGCATCTTTGTATATGGCATTGTTACCTCTTTCACTCTCAGCCTCTTATTCCTGCCCTCGCCCCTGCTTAAAACTTCAAATCCAGCTTTGCACCAGCCTGTGCCTGGTCTTTTGCAACGGTTTTTCCTGCGCCATCTTCCTGTGCAGCTTCCATAATCATTCGGATATTGGCGTCATCCAGATAAATGGTTCCGTCTTTGGAAGCAGCTATTTTTCCATTTATAAGCTGCTCTGCCCTGTCATAAGCTGATTCTTCTGATACCTTCCCGGTAGTTCCTTGCGCTGCCGCTTTCTTTTCTTCCAATGTCTTCTCTAACTTTTCTTTCCTCTCCGCCGCCTTTTCTTTCGACTTTTCAATCAGCTTTTCCGAATTTTTCCGCCTTTTTTCACGGAGCTTATCACTCATTTTTAGCATAAGATCGTTTCTGGTTTGCATTCTGCAATGATATTTTCCGTTCTCGTCAATATAACTGTGCTGATACACTATGGTCCAGCCACTGGCTTTCGCTATGCTTTTTGCCAATTGAGACATGGACTCAACGCCTTTTATCATATCTCTCATATTCTTCTCTTTTTCGGGATCATTCTGCATTTTTTCCAAAAGCCTGGGATTAACGGTCAGTGACTTGCCGCTTTTGTCAGATACGCAGGCACTCCCTACACGGAATTTCACACTTGGAACAAGTTTCGCCAGTTCATTCGCATACGCTGCCGTACCCTTTGATTTACTGCCCTGCGTTGTTTCTGTATCCTTCTTTTTCGTGCTGCCTGCAGCAAAGTTACCCGTCATGCCCTGTGCGGCATAACTACTATAATCCTGCTTCCTGCTTACATAATCGGGAATACTCCCTCTAATCTCCATCGCCATGATTTTTTCTCCTTGATAAAGATTCAATTTGAAATCCGTTTCCACTGTGCACCTGGCCTATAATATTTCAAGCAACTCATAATACCAGTAATCCCTTATACTTTCATAAGGCATCTGTATTATCCTGTCTTTTGAACCGCTTTCATAAATACAAGATTCCGCCATGCCAGCCAAACCCGGAAGTTTATAAAATCCGCCAAAAATAATCCATATTTCCCCTTCTGCATTGTTTTCTTCTAAAAAATCCTCAAAGGCCTGCCTCTCAATATAAACATATCTGTCATCAAATGAAATCATCCGGCTTAATTCCTCAGTATCACAGGAAACAATTTGGGGGTACCCGTCATAATTTCCAATCATGATATCGTTGCTTTCATTGCACCGGGCATAGGAATGGATATGTACTGTCAGCAGCATGGCCGCAAGCGCCAGAATGGCGGCGGCTGCCATGCCCGCACACACCCTTTTTTGGTATGGGCGGAAGTTGGCAATCTCACCCATCCGCCTTTTTATGTCTGCAAATTCCTTTTCCCCTGCATAGGTAACCGCAGGCGGCGCACCCTCCATTTGGGAACGTATCAGTTTCAGGGTTTTCAGAAGCACCAGGCCATATTCTTGCGCCGTCTTCCCGCTGTTCTGTATACACACCCTGTCGCAGATATCTTCCATATCCGCCCGGAACTGTTTCTGGAACACTGTCAGGAACGGATTTACCCATAAGAGGCACCGCAGGATGTCCCAAATCAATCCCATCCACAAATGCCCCAGCCGGATATGCGTCCTCTCATGCTGAATAACAGCCTTAAGTTCATCTTTGCTGTAACCGTCCGTGATCACTCTTGGCAGGACGATCTTAGGTTTCAGCAACCCAACAGTAAATGGTGTGAGATTCATGTCTGTGACATGGATATGAATATTTTCAAAAACAACTTCTTCCATTCTGGCAACATCTCTTCGGAGACGAAGCCGTTTTCCAAATATGCAGACGGCAGCCGCCAAAATGCCCGCCATATAAATGCGGTCTACCCACAGCCAGGAGGCCGTTATTGCTGTAACCTTCCATGTTGCCCTTATCACAGCTTCATTTTCATAAAATATCTTCAATCTTCCGAGAAACGGAATGACCAAGAACAATGCCCACGGCATCCCCCTTAAAAAAACCCGTTCCGAAAAAAACCTCTTTCGGAACAGCATCACAAACCCGGTCAGTATGAAGGAAAATGCCGCGCACCGCACAAGCTGTGTAGTATAATATGCCGTGCAGAAGTTCATGAGGCTGTCAAGCCGTGACCAGTCAGCCATGGGGGCCGCCCTCTTTATCCGGTCGCTCTATTCCACGATCTTTGCTTTTCTCCAGGATCTCCTCCAGTTCCTTAATCTGTTCGTCCGTCAGGACAAAACTCTGCAGCAGCGCCGCCATCGCATTTGTCCCATTGCCAGAAAAATAGCTGTCCACGAACTTCCTGCTTTTCTCCTTCACACATTCCTCCCTTGACCTTTGCACATAATAGTGGTAGACCCTCGAATCATGCTCATCCACCGTGTAGCCAAGGATATCCTTCTGGTTCAGGCGGTTCATCAGCACCCGTACCATCCTCATTGACATATTCCCATTCCCCTGCATCCTCTTATAAACCTCGGAAGATGTCAGGGGTTCCCCACACGCCCACAGGACTTCCATGATCTGCCATTCACTCGTTGTAATCTCTTCCTTTGCCATATTGCTTCCTTCCTTTCGGGTTATCTTGTCAATTTATATATCGGTCAATTGTCATTAATTATTAAGTGTTGTTGACGTTTTTTGCATGGAAGTATATTCACAACCCGTTTTTTATCTGTTACCCGCACACCTCCACCTTATCCGATCGTTTTTTCAATAACAATGCAATAAAAGCACAGGCCATCTGCGATAAACAGGTACTCCACCAGACACCGGATATACCGATAAAATGCAGCAGAAACAGCATATCCACATTTTGCTGATAAATCTCATCCCCATAGAGACGTATGATTGCATAAGTATGGAGTATCGTAATCGGCTTCATGCACTCCAGCGTGTGCTTGGCCGAATTCCACCATTCCTCTGAAAGCTGGTCCTGCCACAGATAAGCGGCCTTCGGCGAAAATTCGTTTACCTTCCGGTTTCCCGCATTATAAATGATCGCAGTAGACAGCGGCGGCGGCATCATCATTTTATGGAAGTCTACAATCAGGGAATCGGACCGTTCAATCCCTTTGATCAGATGCTTATATTTTTCAGAAAAGATAACTGCCCCGCCATGGGCGCCGTCTACATGGAACCATAACTGATGATCTTCCGCAAAGTCTGCAATCTCTTCCAAATTGTCAAAAGCACCTACAGAGGTGGTACAGGCACACCCGACCACACAGAAAACAATCTTTCCTTCTGATACCGCCTGCTGGTAGGTACTCTCCAATACCTCAGGCCGGATACCGAAGTCATCCCCAACTGGTACTTTGATAATATTTCCACTGCGGATACCCATGATTTTCGGGAAGCATCACTGCCTTCTGATGGAAACAGGCTTTGTATTTCGTATTGTGAACCTTAGCATCGCCGGCCATACAGATCAGAGCCGGCTTCCCATCCAACAAAAAGGACATGGTTTTCACAATATGTTCCGGCTTACATCCGATTGCTTCCGCAGCATGCTCCACCGTATCTCCGATATGTTCCCTTACAACGACCCGTTCCCCAGTCCCGCCTGGTCAAAATATTTTTTCACATTTTCATAGGACATTTTTTTGATCTCCCATCCTTTCTATTGTCTAAAATACTTTTCTTTTTTTCTTGACCTTATTATATCCCTCAACATTTAATAAGTAAAACGAATAATTTTAATGTTATTATTAAGAAAAACGATTTGTCATATTGGACGTTACCTCGCCCTGCTGAAGATCATTAAAAGGAAAGCAGGATGCGGTTTTCTGATGGATGCCTTCTAGTCTTACAAAAGAGGGTGGTGCCCATGAGCGTGATGGAAGTTTTGACATTATCTTTTCCATACAGTCTTTGTAATTCTTCCATTGTCCAACGCCCCTTTTCTTTTAGTTTATCAGAAAAAGGACTCGTTCACAATTTATTTATCAATAGCTTTCACTAAAATATTTTTAATTGACGCTCATAATTTTTTAGTGTATACTAAATGTAAGGAGGCGGTACAATGAGTATGAAGTACTATAAACTTTTCGATTTATTGACACGTAAAGGGATGAAAAAAACCGATTTATTAACTAATAAAATCATTTCTTCTCCTACACTTGCCAAATTATCAAAGGGTGAAACTGTTACAACAGAGGTATTAAGCAATATATGCGAAGCCCTTAATTGCCAGCCAGGAGATATTATGGAATATATGCCCAACCATACAGGCAGCACAGAATAGCAAGAGGCCATACAATGCCAGACCGTTCTATCCAGGTTTATATTTCTGGAACGGAATATATACCGCCCTTGGCTAAGGATGTACCTCAGCCTATGAAGCACCTGGCAGATCAGATACATTCCTCACGCTCTACCCTGCATCCTATTGAATTGGCTGCCATGGCGCACGAGCGCCTGGTTGACATCCACCCATTCGTTAACGGAAACGGCAGAACCGTCAGGCTCCTGATGAACCTTATCCTGGTGAATGCCGGCTATGGTGTGGTATCAATCCCCCATATGGAGAAATGACTATATTAGAAAAATCAATTTGATCTAATGAAAACTTACAGCCAGTCCCTAACCGCAGGTACAAAGATTGACTTATAATTCCGTATTTTGCCCTGCATGCCTTGCAAACTTCACAAAGGTATATTTATTATCCAGTAGCATAACGGGCAGAATATAGGCAATCAGCAAACCACAGCACCACCAAAAAAGAAAAGCGACTCTATGAAAACACAGAAAGAACGATTATATACAGTTGATGAAATATACAATTAAGAAAGGACGTGTTATCATGCCATCACCAAAAGAGAAAGCCTATACTATAAATGATATCTACGATCTGCCTGATGGAACCAGAGCCGAACTCATTGACGGACAGATTTACTATATGGCTCCGCCCAGCACCAAACATCAGCGGATATTGTCATTTTTGCATCTGGAAATAGGGAATTACATCCGTTCAAACGGAGGGACTTGTGAAGTCTTTCCGGCTCCTTTTGCCGTATTTCTTTGTGCGTCCAAATACCTGGAACCGGATATATCCGTGATCTGTGATAAAAGCATACTAGATGAAAATGGCTGTAAAGGTGCCCCGGACTGGATCATTGAGATCGTGTCTCCCGGTAGCAGGGCCATGGACTACTATACAAAGCTTTCCCTATACCGCGAGGCTGGCGTCCGGGAATACTGGATCGTTGACCCGATGAAGCAGACCATCCTTGTGTATGACATGGAGCAGGCCGCAGCGCCTACCATTTACTCTTTTTCCGATACAATCAAAGTAAATATTTATGATAATTTAGAAATTAATTTCCCCAAGTTGCAGCTGTGATTTTAAGCAGCAGTATCGATGATCCCATTGGAATAATTACCACTACCGTCAGCGGATGGCCCGTTGTGGCAGAGGATGAAGGGAACAAAATCCCGGCTCCCACTCCCCAGCATAAACTTGATATTCCGGAAAAATTTGGAGATGTTCCGCCGTTTTCTGGAGCGCCAGACTGTTTATGACTGGCACACAACCTGCTTCCAGGGAAGGAATATTTGACATTATTGCTTGTTATCTTTGCAAGCGGCTCTGTCTTACATTGCCGCCCCATAAATACCAGCTTTTACGCCTATCATTTTCAACCGTTCACCTCAAATTTATACCCCATACCCCAGATCGTCTTAATATAATCCCCCTTCGCCCCGATTTTGCTGCGCAGCTTTTTCACATGAGTGTCAATCGTTCTGGCGTCTCCGAAATAATCATAATTCCATACATTGTTGAGAATCTTCTCCCGGGACAATGCCAGTCCCTGATTCTCCATAAAGTATGCCAGCAGTTCAAACTCTTTGTAGCTTAGATCAATCACCTGATCGTCGACCGTTACCTGATGCGCCGCCTTATCTATCCGGATGCCGCCTGCTTCTGCCACGTCTTCCGTATTGCTCCTGCTTCGCCGCAGGATTGCCTCCACCCGGGCCACAAGAATTTTGGGACTGAAAGGCTTGGAGATATACTCATCGACTCCCAGCTTGAAACCCTGCAATTCATCCCTCTCTTCGCTCCGCGCCGTCAGCATGATAATCGGCACCTGGGAATATTGCCGGATCGCACGGCACACCTCCCAGCCATCCATCTTCGGCATCATTACATCCAGGATAATAAGAGCAATATCCTTCTGGGCAAAGAACATCTCAACTGCCTGCTCTCCGTCCCCGACCTCCATCACCTGAAATCCCTTGACTGTCAGAAAATCCCGAACCAGTTTCCGCATTCTTGCTTCATCATCCACTACCAGCACTTTCAATGTTTCCATAATTTGCCATCTCTCCTTCCACGGTTTCCGTCTCTATCTGCTTTTGCGCCGTCTGCGGCTGTCTGTGTTCCTTTTTCTTTTTGCCTGTCTTTTCTTGTATTCTAACAGATAAAGCACTGGTTTTCCATCACTTCACAGAGATTTCACAGTTCTTTGAAAAAACGGTTCACAAACCGGATCGCCATGCCATACGCCGATGCCTCCGCACCGCATTTGCCAATCCTGAAAAATGAGGTATCTGAATCCAATCGGTCATACTCCGCCACCCGCCGGTCCAGTTCCCTTTGAAAATCCCTCAGATATCCTGCCGCCTGGCCGCCCAGAACGATATCACATCCGAACAAGATATGCAGCTGCGCAACTGCCAGCGCCAGAGAGTCCAGATATTCCTCAAGACGCCGGCGATATCCCGTCTCCCGCGCCCGCACTTTCTCAAAGAATTCCTCCAGATTTTTATCCTCTCCCCGCAGGGCCCTCGCGGAACAGTAGGCATCCAGGCATCCTTTTCCTCTGCAATAACAGGGCCTCCCGTTTTTTTCAATTACCATATGGCCAAACCTGGCGCTTTGGGAATCCGAACCTGTATACCATTTCTGATTTAAATATAATGCGCCGCCCACCGTATCATTTAAGGACAGATAAACCGCATCTTTTTCCTCGCCTGCCAATTCTGCATAGGCGGCCCCTCCGGCGTCGCTGTCCGCCTCGCAGGGATAGCCGACCAGCCCCTCAAATCTTTTAAAACTCATATTTTCCGCATGCAGCACATGAGAATGCACCAGCAGTTTTTCCCTGGAATCGACGATTCCCGGTAAAGATATGCCGATTCCCAAAATCTTCCCCCGCTCTACTCCTGCCTGTTCCAGGAAAACCTGCAGCCAGTTTCCCATTGCTTCATAGTAAGAAAAACTTTGACTAAAGGGGAGACGGATTTTTGCCCTTTTGATCAGTTCTCTCTGCAGATCCACCAGCACATAGGAGATATGGTTTTCCGTAATATCCATACCGGCCGCAAACCCCATATCCCCCACCACGGACAAAAGTTTCGCCTTTCTCCCTCCTGTGGAGCCATATTCCCCACTCTCTGTAACATACCCGGATTCAACAAGTCCCTTGACGTGCTGCAGCACGGTTGGCATGCTGAATCCCAGCCTTTCTGCCAGTTCATTCTTGGATATCGCCCCTGCTTCCAAAATCATCTGTGCGATACGCGCCTGATTGGCCCTTTTCGTCTCTCGCCGTTCTTCCTTTTGTTCTTTTTTCATACTCAATCACCTTTATAAAATATTTTATAAAAGCTATCATAGTATATTTTTCCCGGTGTGACAACCGGATTCGGAAGCAAAATCAGGAAATAGAGGTTCCGTTCATTTTTTGTTTACAATTGTTCACAGTTATTCTATATTTCAGCTAAACTTCCTTCACATCTCCTTCGTATACTAATATCATCAAACAAAGCAATACCATTACTAATATCGACATTCAGATAAATTTTTTTCATAATCGCCGGCAGCTATCGCAGTAGCTGTCGGCTCCTCCCTTTTATGGACCTATCCTTTTCAAATAAAAATCCGGCACAGCACGCCATCGGCGTATTGTGTCGGATTTTTCATATTCTGCTTTTTAGTTTTAGCTTACGCTTTGGCAGGAGTCTCCTCACTGACCTCGATCCTCAATTCCTCCAACTGCTTAATATCTACCGGAGACGGCGCTTCACACATCAGGCAGGAGGCATCCTTTACCTTCGGGAATGCAATCACGTCACGGATGCTGTCACAGCCGCCCATCAGCATTGCCACCCGGTCCAGGCCATATGCAAGACCTGCATGAGGCGGCACTCCATATTGGAATGCTGTCAGCAAAAATCCGAACTGTTCCTGCGCCTGTTCCGGCGTAAAGCCCAGAACTTCAAACATCTTACTCTGAATATCATTCTGATGAATTCTGACCGAACCTCCGCCCAATTCCGTGCCGTTGAGGACGATATCGTAGGCCTTTGCACGGACAGCGCCGGGATCGCTGTCAATCAGATGCCAGTCTTCTTCCATAGGCATGGTAAAGGGATGATGCATGGCGACGAACCTCTCCTGCTCCTGAGAATACTCCAGAAGCGGGAATTCCGTCACCCACAAGAACTTAAAATCATCCTTTTTGAGCAAATCCAACTGTCTGGCCAGTTCCAGGCGAAGATTGCCCAGTACATCCCAGACCACCTTATTCTGGTCGGCGGCAAACAGCAAAAGATCTCCTGCCTCTCCCTCCATGGCTGACACCAGCTTTTCCATCTCTTCATCACGCATGAACTTGGCAAAAGAAGATTTTCTCGTCCTGTCCGGCTGAATCGCCACATAAGCCAGTCCCTTCGCCCCAAAGCCTTTGGCAAATTCCACCAGGGCATCGATCTTCTTTCTGGGCATGGCGCCCTGCCCTTTGGCATTGATGCCGCGAACCGTCCCCCCGGCCTCCAGCGCCCCTTTAAAGACAACAAACTCACAGTCGCGCACAACATCCGACACATTTTTCAGTTCCATTCCAAAACGCAGATCCGGCTTATCCGAGCCATACCGGTCCATAGCCTCCCGCCACGTCATCCGCGGAATCGGCTGCGGAATATCCACATTCAGCAACTCCTTAAAAAGCTTTGCCATCAGGCGTTCATTGACATCCAGCACGTCATCCACATCCACAAAAGATAACTCCATATCGATCTGCGTGAACTCCGGCTGACGGTCTGCCCGCAGGTCCTCATCCCGGTAGCATCTTGCCAGCTGAAAATAACGGTCATAGCCGGAACACATCAGAAGCTGCTTGAATATCTGCGGTGACTGCGGCAGCGCATAAAAGCTGCCTGGATGAACCCGGCTGGGTACCAGATAATCCCTTGCGCCCTCCGGTGTGCTTTTGATCAGGGTAGGGGTCTCAATCTCCAGAAAACCCTCCTCAGCCAGAAACTGCCTGGTCAAAACAGCGATGTTGCTTCTCAGCATCATATTGCGCTGAATATCCGGTCTGCGCAGGTCCAGATAACGGTATTTCAGACGCAATTCCTCCTTGGTTTTGGAATTTTCCTCGATCGGAAACGGCGGAGTCTCCGACTCGGAAAGTATCCTCAAACTCTCCGCCCGTACCTCAATGGCGCCTGTGGCAAGGTTTTTGTTCTCGCCTCCGGAACGGGTTTCCACCCTGCCTGTAACAGCAATGACGAACTCGCTGCGCAGCTTCTCTGCCTTCGCAAAATTCTCCGGGCCGCAGTCACTCTCCTCAAAAATAATCTGCAGGATTCCCGACCGGTCCCGCAAATCCACAAAAATGATTCCGCCTTTATTTCTGCTTTTCTGCACCCAGCCCATAACCGTGACATCTGTTCCAATCTGAGCCGCACTTACTTCCGTACATCTGTGGGACCGTCTCAGTCCCTGCATAGATTCTGACATAACGTTCTCCTCTTTCCTGATATCTGCCATATTCTGTCTTTTCAAAGCATCCGGCTGCAAATTATTTGAGCGCTTCCCGGTAAAACTCCGCAAACTCTGTATATCCTTCTTTCCCCAGCTGCTCTTTCTGGAACTTCTTGTTCTTGTTCATCACAGAAACCAGCACCTGCGCCCCCTGTCTGCGTTCCGCCATGGCCTGCTTTAAGATCTCATGAAAACGGGCGGCATCCATGCCCTTTTCCACCAGATAGGCTTTCTTTTGCCGCTCTCCCGGCACCTTGCCTCCCTGATCCATCAGTATGGTAATAATCCGTTCAAAACCGATCGAAAAACCGCATGCCGGAGCATCCTTGCCGGTAAACTTTCCAATCATCTTGTCATATCTTCCGCCGCCGGCCACCGAGCCTCCAAATCCTTCCATGGAAACTTCAAAAATCGTACCGGTATAATAAGACATCCCCCGCACCAGCGTCGGGTCAAAAGAAAGAGAAAACTCGGTTTCCGCCACATCGCCTACGGTCTCCATGATATAGGCCAGGCCGTCGCTTACTTCCTTTGGAAGCACACCTGCCAAAACCTCTCCCAGTTTCCGTACGCCGGCGGCATCATGCCCCACTTCGGCAAGCAGTTTTGTATATTGCGCGACGCTCTCTGCGCTGTGTCCGGCTTCCAGAAGTTCCGACTCCACGCCCTCCATGCCGATCTTATCCATCTTATCCAGGATAATGAACACCTGATCCAGAGAATCCTGTGCAAACCCGCAGTACAATGCCATCCCTCTCAAAATTTCCCGGTCATTAATCCGCACCGTAAATGCATTCTGCGGGCATATCCGTCCCAGTGCCGTGGCAGTTGCCAGAATCAGTTCAATCTCCGCCATGGAACTGGCGTCTCCCAGAATATCGATATCACACTGGGTAAACTGACGGAATCTTCCTTTCTGCGGCCTGTCCGCCCTCCACACACTGCCCATCTGTAACGCCTTAAAAGGAGAGGGAAGCTGAGCCTCGTTGTTGGAATAATAGCGGGCCAGGGGAAGCGTCAGATCATAGCGCAATCCTTCTTCCGCCAAATCACTCTCGCTTTCTGCCGTCTCCAGTTTCAGTTTCTCGCCCCTCTTGAGGATCTTAAAAATCAATTTTTCATTATCCCCGCCCTGTTTGCTGGTCAGGTTTCCGATATGCTCCACACAGGGGGTCTCAATCTGGGTAAATCCAAATCCCCGGTAGGTCTCCCGGATCTGGTTCATCACATATTCCCTCACCTGCATCTCCGCAGGCAGAATATCTCTCATGCCGGTTACCGGCTTTTTTTTCAGCGCCATAATCCACTCTCCGTCTTCTACGTTGCCGTTTTATTCCTACGATTATACTATCACCGGCAATAATTGGCAACGATTTTCTATCTTTTTATTTTTCTCCCACAGTAATCACCGGACTCGTCACAAGTTCTGTGCCGGCATCATCGGCGGACTCTGTTGCCTCTTCCTCGTCGTCCTCCTTTGCGGCCGTCTCCTCCATGGGGACATTCACCCTGCCATCCTCGCCGATCACAACTCCCATCCCGGCGCTGTAAGCATTCAGCTTGCGGATCATGTCTGCCTTCTTTTCCCCCTCTGCAGGCGTAGGGCAATAATCGTTCCGATGCATCACGGAACTGATCGTACAGGGAATCAGCGTCAGATCCGTTCCCACTATATTTTTCTCATCCAGAGTAAATTTCACCTGAGCAATCATAGTATCCTTATCGCTGGGATTCCGGTTTGCGCCAAAACAAAAATTCCCAAGGCTGTAGAGAATATATTTTCCCTGATAAGCTTCCACTCCCTGCAGCACATGCGGATGGCAGCCGACCACCAGGTCCGCTCCCCAGTCAATGCACTTACGCCCCAGTTCCTTCTGATAGTCATCCGGGTAATAGACGGATTCCTGCCCCCAATGACAGCATGCCAGAATCACATCCGCCTCCGATTCTCTCAGCTGTGTAATACCACTCTGAAGCCATGGTTCCACTCCTCTGCCGTTATCCACAACGCTGACCGAGACAAAGCCAACCTTCACCCCGTCCTCCGTTTCATACATCCCCACCGTTTCATTACATGCATACGGAAGGCCAATGCTGGCAAAAGCGGCAATGGTATCTGCAATTCCCTGAGCGCCATAATCAATCCGGTGGTTATTTCCAAAGCTCACGGCCTCAATATCCGCCTCTGGCAGGATTTGGATATACTCCGGCTTTCCTTTAATGTTAAAGGCTTTGGGAACCCGATTGTCTGAGTTGGTCAGGACCCCCTCAAAATTCACCAGCGTCATATCGTCCGCCTCAAAAATCGGTTTGACATTCTTAAAAAAGTATCCTGGTCCCTGGCTGTCGTACATCTCCCGAAAAGTCCCCGCATACCCATGAATCGAAAGGTTCCCCAGAGAGCAGTCTCCCGCCAGAGAGATCACGACACTTTTTTCTTCCTTGTCCGGCGCCTCATGCGGGCCATAGCCGCTGATCAGCAGGGCCGACGCGATAAATCCTGCCGCTACAGACATCTTCCATCTTTTCATATCCGGATTCTCCTTTTCTTTTGCGCTCACCCCAGCAGGCTCTTCTTTCTTTCTATCATTTCATCCACCCGTTCCATATACTGTTCCACATTTTTCACGGTCTCCGCCCGCTCAATCCGGTTCTCACCCGGAATCACCCGTTTGGTAGTCGTCCCGGCTCCGCAGCCGATGATCGTCTGCTGTTCCTCCATAATCAGAATGTTATAAATGCAGGCCTTCCCGGGTTTTGCATATCCCACGTTTTCAAAATTCCCGGCCATATTCTTCTGCCGGTAAAGATAATAGGGTTCCAACCCCATCTCCCTGGCATAACGGGCAGCCATATCGATGATTTCCTGGGTCCCTGTAATCTTATAATCCTTATAAGCCTCCCGCATGGTATTGAGCCGCGCCGCCCGCTTGATGGCCAGAGAGTGGATGGTCAGGCTGTCCGGCCCCAATGCCTTCACTTCCTCCATCGTCCTTTGTACGTCAGCGGCTTCTTCCTGCGGCAGTCCCACAATCAGATCCATATTGATATTATCAAATCCCATTCCCCGGGCCATCCGGAAACGGTCCTTTACATCCTCCACGGTATGCCTTCGCCCAATCAGGTCAAGCGTCTTCTGATTCATAGTCTGAGGATTGATGGAGATCCGCGTGACCCCATATTTTTTCAGTACCGCCAGTTTTTCTTCTGTGATACTGTCCGGCCTTCCCGCCTCCACGGTAAACTCCACGGCTCCTGCACAGTCAAAAGCAGCCGTCAGCTTTTTCATCAGTCTTTCCAACCCCTCTGCCGACAGTGAGGTTGGTGTCCCTCCCCCCACATAGACGCAGGAAGGATGGCGGCCTGCCTGGCCTGCCACATAGTCCAGTTCCCGAAACAGCGCATCCAGATACTCGTCAGCACGGCATTCCCACTTTTCTATCGGATAGGAAGTAAAAGAACAATACAGACAGGTAGTGGGACAGAAGGGAATCCCCACATAGAGGCTGTAACCATCCTGCCCTTGTTTTTCCGGCAGCCGAGACAGCAGTTCTTTTTCCCGCCGGGCAATCTCCACACACAGCCTGGCCTTGTCATCGCTGACAAAATACATCTCCTTCATATGCTCCCAGATGGCTCTCTCGTCCATGCCCTCTCCCAGCAGAGTCAGCGCAATCTTGGCAGGGCGGATGCCAGTCAGGGAACCCCATGGCAGCCTCTTTCCGGTCAATGCCTTTAAAATCACATACAGCCGTCTCTTAATCTTGTTTTTCGTATCCGTCCGATTGTCATAATCCACCAAAATCGGCTCGTCAAAATGATCCAGCTCCCTCTGTTCCGCCGGGGATGTCCCCCATACGAGGGGCGAATAATCGCCCCAAAACACGACCTGCATCCGAAACCATCTGCGGTTTTCCTCCAGCTCCCCAATCAGACATAGTTCCAAACCCGGCAGCATCTCATGCACAAATGATCTTCCCGGGAAATAGGCCATCAAAAGTTCCCTGATATCCTGCTCATATGAATTATCATTTAATATTATTCCAACCATGGTTTCCTGTCTTTCCGTACTGTTTCCACTTTTCCTACGCGCTGTGTACGCTTCCTGCTGCAAACGCTCCAAGTTCTGCAAACGGGCAGGAAACGCAACCCCCCATCTTCTTTCGCTACCTTCTCCGATACATTGCCACTGGATTATATTGCTTTTCATGACGGATTGTCGTCACTTCGCCGTGTCCCGGATAAACCATGGTGTCCTCCGGAAGCGTCAAAAGCTTTTCCGTAATCGACTGCACGATCGCCCTTTCATCTCCGGTAGGCAGATCTGTCCGGCCCAGGGAATTCGCAAACAAAGTGTCTCCGCTGATCAGCACCCGTTCCGATTCCACATAATAGCACACGGAACCCGCCGTATGCCCCGGCGTCTCCAGCACCTTCCACTCAAACCCGATCAGCGAAATCACATCATTATCTTTTACCAGGACATCCGCTTCGATTCCTGTCTGCTCTGTCCCTATCGAACCGCTCAGGTTCAAAGAGGGGTCCTGCAAGAGCCGCTCCTCTTCCCGGCCCGCATACACCGTGCAGGGAAAAGCCCTGCAGATATCTTTCACTGCCAGGATATGGTCAAAATGCCCATGAGTCAGCAGAATCGCCACAGGGGTAACTTCCAGCTCCCGGCATTTGTTCAGCACGTAAGCCGCATTATCCGCCGGATCTGCCACCACTGCCTCTCTGGTATTTTTGTTAAAAATGAGATAACAATTGGTGCTGACGCCTCCCAGGACATACGTCTGAATCCGAAAATCACTCATCTCTTTCTCTCCCTTTCCATCTTTTTTCAAAATCCGCCGACATGAGAAAAGCGCTGGCAGCGCTTCTTTGCCGTCATCCGGCAGTCCGCTCAATATCCAGCACTCCCTCTATCTGTCTTATCTTATCTGTCAAACGACTCAGTTCATCCTTCCCATGAATATCAAAGGTCATAATGATGGTCGCCTTTCCCTGTTTGCTGGTACGCACGTTGATCGAAGTGATATCAATCTGTTTCTCTGTAAATACCTTGGAGATATCCACAAATATTCCGATCCGGTTATTGGCATAAATCTGAATCTCTGTCGAATACCTCTCCTTACTGCCGTCACTGCCTTCTGTCTGCTGCCATTCTGCGTCAATCAGCCTGACCCTCTCATCTTCCGGCAGATTGATGACATTGATACAGTCTGTCCGATGAATGGAGACCCCTCTCCCCCGAGTGACAAATCCTACAATCTCATCTCCTGGCACCGGGCTGCAGCACCGTGAAAACCTCACCGCTATATCATGAATCCCTTTTACCACAATCCCGTTGGACTTTTTCGATACCGGCACCTTTGTATTGATATCGCTCAATCCATCCAGAATATTTTTATCGGTAACCTCGTTCTTAAGCTTTTTATTCCGCTCCTCGATCATCTTGTTGATGACCTGCCCCTCTTTGAGACCCCCGTGCCCAATGGACGCCAGCACCGAATCCCAGTCCTTAAACGCATACCGGGCCATAACTTTTTCCTGAAACTCCGGTTTGTTTAACTCGGAAAATACAATTCCCTTTGTCTTGCAATAGCGGTCGATCATCTCCCGCCCTTTGAGGATATTATCTTCCTTCAGTTCCATTTTAAACCACTGATTGATCTTATTCCTGGCCTGGGTGCTCTTAACCAAGGTCAGCCAGTCCCGGCTTGGCCCCTTGGAATTCTGGGAGGTAATGACCTCGATCTGGTCGCCGTTCTGAATCACATAATCAATGTTCACCAGCTTGCCGTTGACCCTGGCTCCCACCATCTTATTGCCCACAGCGCTGTGAATGGCATAAGCAAAGTCAATAGGGGTGGAGCCGCTTGGCAGATTCTTCACGTCTCCCGAGGGGGTAAAGCAGTACACACTGTCGGAAAACAAGTCCAGGTCTCCCTTTACCAGACTTAAAAACTCCCGGGAATCATCCGTGTCCCGCTGCCACTCCAGGATCTGGCGCAGCCAGCTCATCTTGGCTTCCTCATCGCCGGCCGCAATCTTGCCGCTGCCGCTCTCCTTATACTTCCAGTGGGCGGCAATTCCGTACTCTGCCGTCCGGTGCATCTCATAAGTCCGGATCTGAATCTCAAAAGGCTGGCCGGTGCTGCCAATGAGGGTAGTGTGCAGAGACTGGTACATATTGGGTTTTGGCATGGCGATATAATCCTTGAAACGTCCCGGTATGGGCTTATAAAGTTCATGAATCACCCCCAGGGCCGCATAACAGTCTTTTACCGTCTCCACCAGAATCCGCACCGCAAACAGATCATAGATCTGGTCAATGGTCTTATCCTGGTTTACCATCTTTTTATAAATGCTGAAGAAATGCTTCACACGTCCGTCCACACTGGCCCGGATATCCGCCTCCTCCATATGATTCTTCACTTCATCCACAATATCCTGAACAAACTGTTCTCTGGCATCCTTGCGCAGATTCACTTTTTCCACCAGTCCGGTATAAACCTCCGGCTTTAAAAAGCGCAGAGACAGATCATCCAGTTCGGTCTTGATCCGGGAAATACCCAGTCGATCCGCAATCGGCGCATAGATCTCCAGGGTCTCCCTGGCCTTCTCCTTCTGCTTTTCCGGCTTCCAGAACTGTCCGGTGCGCATATTGTGAAGCCGGTCCGCCAGCTTGATAATGATTACCCGGATATCCCTGGCCATAGCCAGAAACATCTTGCGCAGGTTCTCCGCCTGGATCTCTACCTTATCCTTATCCCAGGACAGCTGCGTCAGCTTGGTGACGCCGTCCACCAGAAAAGCTACCTCTGAGCCGAACTCCCGGGTCATGTCATCCAGGGTCATAACGGTATCTTCCACCACATCATGCAGCAGTCCGGAAGCAATGGTCTCCTTATCCATCTCCAGATCTGCCAGAATAATCGCCACGCAAAGCGGATGGATAATGTAAGGTTCCCCGGACTTGCGCTTCTGGTCTATATGAGCCTCCCGGGCAATCCGGTATGCTTTTTCAATCATCGAAATATCATCCGACGGATGATACTTCCGGATGGTGATAATCAACTTCTGATATAACTCCTCCGGACTGGTAAAATCCGCGGGATTTTCCAGCTTCATATTCATTTTTCTGCCCGTTTGTTCGTTTACCATGGAAAGAGCCACCTTTTCTACGGATATTTATATCTTCTCATTATAATTATTTTTGTCGTAAAATGCAAGGGGGATTCCGTCCGGGCCCAAAAAATGTATGACAAATTTTTCCATAAACCAGCCTCCCTCACCCACAAAACCGACTCATCACGTACATATTATGCGGACGTTTGTCAAAAAAAGACAGGAAAACCGCCAACGGCGGCCTCCTGCCCTCCCTGATTTCTCTGCATTTGTCACAGATTTTCCTGCAACAGCTTTTTTATTCCCCGACAGGCGCTTTCCTCGTCCTCGCCGGAAATCTCCACCTGAATGCAATGGCCGTACTCGGCATGGAGACCCATCAGGTCGATCAGATTTCTTCCGTCTGCCAACCGCTCTCCAAGTTTTACCCATACATCGCTTTTATAGTGCGCGGACTCCCGGACCAGCAATCCTGCCGTCCTGGCATGAAGCCCCAAAGGGTCCCCAATTACATGACTGAATGTTTTCATAAGCTTTCCCCGTTAGAAGCGATCACCTGCTTGTACCAATCAAAGGATTTCTTCTTATAACGCTTCCGACTGCCGCTTCCGTCGTCATTTTTATCCACGTAGATAAACCCATACCGTTTACGCAATTCGCCGGTTGTAAAAGAAACCAGGTCAATACAGCCCCAGGGCGTATATCCCATCAAATCCACGCCGTCAATCTCCACCGCTTTTTTCATCTCCTGGATATGGGCCCTCAGATAATCAATCCTGTAGTCGTCATCGCAGGTCTTATCCTCCTTCAGTTCATCAATGGCCCCAAAACCGTTCTCCACAATAAACAGCGGAATCTCATAACGTTCATACAGGGTAGCCAGAGAATAGCGCAGTCCTACCGGATCGATCTGCCAGCCCCAGTCCGAAGCCTTCACGTAAGGATTCTTCACCGAGTAGGGCGAACTACCATCCATGGTAACAGCCGTGTCCGTCTTTGCCTTAGCCTGGACCGCATTGGACATATAATAGCTAAACCCCAGATAATCCACCTTGCCTTCTGCCAGAATCGCTTCATCCCCCGGCTCCATCACCGGCGCATTTCCTTCCCGCTCCCACTGCTTTTTCGCAAATGCGGAATAGTGCCCCCGGCAATGGACATCAGAAAAATAATACCTCTCATGCATGCTCTCCACGGCGATCATCGCGTCGTCAGGATTGCAGGAATAAGGATAGAAGGGAACAAAGGAACACATACAGCCGATCCTGAAATCCGGATTGATCTTGTGGCCCTCTTTCACTACCAAAGCAGAAGCCACCAGTTCATGATGAACAGCCTGATACATAGCCCTTTTGGGATCTTCAAATTGGGAATACTGAACCCCGGAACAGGTCCAGCCAAAAATGTCCGCCGAGGTATTGCTCTGGTTGTTGATCTCATTAAAGGTCATCCAGTATTTTACCTTGTCCTTGTAACGTTCCATCACCGTAAGGGCATATTTGACAAAGAAATCAATAACCCTGCGGTTCAACCACCCGCCGTACTCCCTGGCCAGATGATAGGGCATTTCAAAATGGCTCAAGGTAATCACCGGTTCAATCCCATGCCGGTGCAGTTCGTCAAACATCTCATCATAGAACTTAAGGCCTTCTTCATTGGGCTTATCTTCATCCCCTTTGGGAAAGATCCGCGTCCAGGCAATCGATGTCCGAAAGCATTTAAACCCCAGCTCCCCAAACAAAGCGATATCTTCTTTAAATGTGTGATAAAAGTCAATAGCATCGTGATTCGGATAGCTTTCTCCCTCTAAAACGCCATCCGTAATCCGACGCAGAACCCCATGTGCACCTGCTGTGAGCACATCGCTGACACTGGGGCCCTTACCTCCCTCCTGCCAGCCTCCCTCCAGCTGATGGGCAGCCACTGCGCCGCCCCACAAAAAATCTTTGGGCAAACTCATTTTCGTTCTCCTTTCCTGCCAGCACTCCTCCACCGGCAATCACTAATATTTTGTTGATTCCACATTTTTTATAACTTCTTGCTTTCCGTCTTTTTATCCATTCTATCATCCCGGTCATGAATTTTCTTTTCTGGCCGGGATTTTATCAAACTCCCCTGTTATAAAAAAATTCCTGCTCGTTCTACCTTTTAACCGTCATCAACGCCTCTCCTGCCTTTATAACCCCGGCCGCCTTAACCGCATCCACCCCGGAGAACCGGTCCATATTGCTGACCATAATGGGAGTGATGGTATCAAAATCCTTCTTAATCTCCTCCAGATCAAAGGTGATCAGAAGATCTCCCTTCTTCACCTTGTCATCCACATTCACATGAGCCTCAAAATACTTCCCATTAAGGCTTACTGTCTCCAGTCCGATATGCATCAGCAGTTCCATCCCGTTCTCATCTACCATACCCAAAGCATGTTTGGTTCCGAAAATGGAGGCCACTGTCCCATCCACCGGAGCATAGAGATTTCCATCCGCCGGAATAATCGCCATGCCCTGCCCCAGCATTCCACTGGAGAAAGTAGGGTCATCCACCTCACTCAGCGCCTTCACTTCTCCATTCATGGGACTGTACACCGTAATCTCAGAAACTGCGGCATTGCCTGCATTCCCCGTCGTCTCACTGTCGCTCTGACCAACAGCCGTCCTACCTTCAGCCGCCTGGCCTGCCGGGACATTCCCAACCCCCACAGCCGCTGCAGCTGGAACCCCGGGATCGTCAAAACCCACAAACTGAATCAGCACAATCGAACCTACCACCGCCACGCCGCAGCCCACCAGTTCGCCAATAAAGGACATGGGATTGTCAGGGCTGATTGCATTAACCACGGTCAGAAGCCCCGGAAGACCGGCATACACATAATACATGGAGTGGAAAAAGCTTAACGCCAGCGCGCCGATGGCGCCGGAAATACAACCGCAGATAAAGGGTTTTTTCAGTCTTAAATTGACACCGTAGATAGCCGGCTCTGTGATTCCGAAGATACCGGTGAGGCCAGCAGAAAACGCTACCCGCTTAAACTCCTTGCTTCTGCTCTTGATAAAGACGCCGAAGGCTGCCGCCGCCTGGGCCACCACCGCAATCGTCTGAAAGGCCTGGAAGGAATCACAGCCAAAGTTATTGAAGTTTGCCATAACCATGGGCGTCACGCCCCAGTGCACGCCAAAGATAACCACCACCTGCCAGAAACCGCCGATCACCACGGCCGCCAGGGCCGGGACATTGTTATACAAGAAATTATAACCGCTGGCGATGGCATTGGCAACCACTTCAGATAATGGTCCGATCACCAGGATTGTGGCCGGGACCATAATGATCATACAGAGGAAGGGAGTCGCCAGCGCCTTGATTACATCCGGCAGCTTCTTCTGCAAAAACCGCTCCAGATAGGCCAGCACCAGCACCAAAAACAGGGGCGGAAGCACAGTAGAAGTATAGGTGGTGGAAGCCAGGTTAAAGACCAGGAACTGGATCTTTTCCCCCGCTGCAATCCTTGCCGCCATATCTCCCCAGGAAGCATTCACCAAAGCGCAGCAGCAGGCCACCGCAATATAAGTATTACAGCCAAAATGCTTGGAAGCCGTGATGGCAATAAAAATCGGCAGGAAGGTAAAAGGTGTCCAGGAGATAAAGCTGATCACTTCATAAGTCCCCGTGTTGGCAAAGGCCGGGAAAAACTGGGTAATGATAATCAAAGACCCCTGAATCAATCCAGCGGCTGCCAGGATATACACAAAAGGCGCAAACACAGCCGACATGGTGGCAATCACCCGGTTGACAAAGCTTTGCTTCATCTCCGGCTCTGCCCCCTCTTTGGTATCCAGCTTCAATTCCTTTGAAACCACATCAAATACATCTCCCACATGGGTTCCGATAACTACCTGAAACTGCCCCCCCTTTTCCACTACCGTGATAACAGCAGGCATGGCGGCAATCTTTTCATGGGCATCCGCCGGCGTCTCCTTCAACACCAGACGCAGCCTAGTAGCGCATCGCGCCGCACTTACAATGTTCTCCTCTCCTCCCACGGTGGCAATAATGTCCCGTGCAAGCTTCGCATAATCCCTGATTGGTTCTGCCATGGTTAATACCTCCTTGTTTGTTCATGGTTTGGGACAATCTTATGTCCCTGATAATACTTATATTTAAATCAGAACCCTTTATCGTCCGGTTCCGCGACGTTCCTATTCCATCTTCCAGGCAATCCGGCCAGGCTCACTTTTCTTCCCCTTTTCCTGCAGTCACCCGCACAATATGTACAGCCAGAAAGGTAACCTCCTCCTCGCCGATCTCCACCTCATACTTATCCTGCACATAATCACAGATTTTCCTGGCGCACCGGACCTCCCCGGGGTACTGGTCCCGAATCACGCCGGCCAAAAAATCTCCCCTGGCTTCCAGGGATTTCTTCTCTACCACCCGCTGGGCAAAAAACAACAGATGAGTGATAAAACGGTGGTAATCCAGAGAATCCTCATCCAGTTCCCCTCCCATAAAAACCTGAACAATCTCCATCGCCTTTTTTACAATACTCATCATGGCCTCCGTGTGGGCCATATTTCCATCATACTCCGCGCTGACCAAATGCATGGCGATAGAAGCCGCCTCATCCTCCGGTAGCCGCACCCCGAAATGTTTCTCCACGACATTCAGGGCATATTTTCCAATCTCGAACTCCCGATAGTAAATCTTCTGAATCTCCCAGAACAAAGCATTTTGAAAATTCATCCCCTTCTCAAACCGCTCCAGGGCAAAATCGATGTGGTCTGTCAAAGTTATATAAACATTCTTCTTCAAATCCTTCCCCAAATGCTCCAGGGCATACTCAATAATTTCCGAACTTGCCTGAATGGATTCCACCCGCACCTGTAAAAACAGCTGCTTCAGTCTCGCCGTGGAAGAAACCGTGTCCATCCGGAAAATCTTATCAATCTTCGACTCATCCACCGGCTCCCCCACCTTCTGCTTCCACCCGATACCGTTTCCCACAATAATGATTTCCTGCCCATCCTCACCATTGGAGGTAATCACGTTGTTATTGAGAATCTTTCTCACAAGCATTATTCTTTACCTTCTCTCTGGAAAATTCCATAAAAAAAACCAAACAAAAACAGTCTCTGATTGTAGAAATCTGAAACTATTTTGTCTGGTATTGCCTGATTTAACAGTAACAAGCCCCACTAAATTTCTTATATTGTAGCATTTGATTATCTTATTTTCAAGAACCTTCTTGCACTTTTTTGTTTTTTGTAAATTTTATACGAAAGCATTTATGCAAAATTACCATTCCCTTTTGCGGCATTCCCTAACCTTCAACCACTATCTTCTCCCGGGTTTTGATGAAGTAGCAGGCCCCTATGCACCCCTTCTCTTTCCACAGCCGGCCTGCAATCGCTCTCATACATGGATTCAGACGATGATAGACAATACGCCTCTCCCAGGGAATCCCCAGAATATAATCCCGTTGCGCAGGCTCTAAAAGCCCTGTCACTTTTTCAAAACCCTCCGGCTCCCGGCGGCTGTACAGGCCAAACTTACAGGACACATAGGATTGCTCCTCCCCGTTTTCTGTGCATTTCCTTTCCAGAAACTCCGCAAAATCCCCCTCGTTTTTTTCCGAAAAATGACTCTCCCGCCAATCGATTGTTCCCGGATTCCCCTCACTCACCATTACACGCCGGAAACTTTTTCTTCCAAATTCATCATAGTCTGCCACATAGGCATACTTTTCCTGCCCAGTGCCTCCCGGCTCTTCCAGGCTGAGGACTCCGGTATCCAGCAGATGTTTCCACACCACCTTCTGAACCCGGTCAAGGGGGGTCGGAAAATCCAGTTTCTTTACAATCTGATTTACCGTATAGCCCCGGTCCGTCAGATGGCGGATTGCCCCCGCGCTGGCCACGTCAAACATAAAATCAGACAATGCCTTTTTAAAATACTCCGGCTCCCCGGACCGCCTGTCCGGATTTTCCCATCCCTCTCCCATGTTTTCCTCCACTTTAATTTTCCGTAATCTGATACATCAAAGCATTGCAGATAGCCGCTGCAATATTGCTTCCGCCCTTCCTCCCCTCTGCGACGATACAGGGCACATCCGTTTGCTTGATCCGTTCTTTTGACTCCACCACATTTACAAAGCCTACCGGGACGGCGATAATAAACGCCGGGTTCGCCTGCCCCGCCTGGATCATGTCATAAAGCCACATCAGGGCCGTGGGAGCGTTTCCGATGGCAAAGATCACCGGCCCTGTAAGCTTTGCCGCCCGCTCCATGCTGACGGCGGCACGGGTGATCCCCCGCTCCTTTGCCTCCCTGGCCACATCCTCGTCTGCCATAAAACAATGCAGGGTCCCCCCCAGCCTTCCCAATGCCCTTTTATTGATTCCTGCCGCCGCCATATTGGTGTCCGTGACAAGAGACGCGCCGCTTTTTAATATCTCCAGCGCCCGCTGTACGGCCCCGGGAGAAAAATAAAGATGGGAAGCGTAATCAAAATCTGCCGAAGCATGAATGCAACGCTTTACCACCAACCGTTCACCCAAAGTCCATTTCCCTTCTGGCATTTCCTTTTCTATGATCTCCATACTGCGGCGCTCAATCTCCTCCGGACGAATCCATTCTGTCTGCTTTTGCATGCCATATCCCTCCTCTTACCTGCTGCTTTCCTGTAAAATGCCATAAATCCGTTCCATGTCCAGAGAAGTCCTCACCAGATCCGCCAGCCTGTCATACTGTCTCTCTTTATAAGAAAATACGTCTTCCATCATACCGCCGCCAGGTTCTGTCCCCTTTCTTCCGGCAAGGGACCGCACAAGCCGCCTTGTCAAAGCCTCATTGTCAAACAGGCCGTGAAGATAGCTTCCAAACACCCTGCCGTCTTCCCGCTCCATTCCATCCCATCGCCCGTCCGAGAGGCCAATCATCATCTGGCAGCTGCCGGCTGCATTTCCTGCTGTCTGAAAAACACAGCTATCCTCTCCCGGCATGCCTTGAGAAAAATGCGTGTCACCCATGTGAATCTCATAGCCGGAAAGCGGCTCCTCTCCGCCTGCAAACATCCGGCTCTTTTCTGACAAAATCCCCTTCATCCGGGTCCGGGTCTTAACGCCCGCAAAGACGGTCTCTGCGGGCAGAAGTCCTATCCCCCGCATACATCCCCCTGCCTTTCCTTCCACGCCGTCCGGGTCCCGCAGCCATTCTCCCAGCATCTGATATCCTCCGCAGATTCCGATTATGGAGGTCCGCCCGTCCGCTTCCAGACGTAAAATGGCGCTTTCCAATCCGCCTTCCCGCAGCCAGGCCAGATCTGCCATGGTATTCTTTGTGCCAGGCAGAATCACCAGGTCCGGCTTTCCTAACAGCTTTGCCCGCTCCACATAACGCAAAGCAATGTCAGGGTTTCTCCCTAACACATTAAAGTCCGTAAAATTGGAAATGTGAGGCAGACGAATTACAGCCACATCCAGACAGGCCGCGCCGGCTTTTTCTCCAAAAGCAGCCGTTTTTCTCTCATCCTCTTGCACAATTCCTCTGCCGGTCTGATTCAGCCGCCCTGACAGGCTGTCCTCGTCATCCAAATCAATCTCTTCCATGGGGATCACGCCTACCACCGGAATCTGCAATTTTTCCTCGATCATCCGAAGGCCCGGCTCCAGGATTTTTTTGTCTCCCCGGAATTTGTTGATCACCAGCCCTCTGATTCTGGCGCGTTCCCTTGGCTCTAAAAGCATTACCGTCCCATAAAGGGAGGCAAACACCCCGCCCCGGTCAATATCCCCTACAAGCAGCACCGGAGCATCCACAAGTTCTGCCATTCCCATATTGACGATATCATTCTCCCGCAGGTTGATCTCCGCGGGACTTCCCGCTCCCTCCAGCACAATCACCTCATATTTCTCCTCCAGGCGGGCAAACGCCTTTTGGATCACCGGGATCAATTCAGGCTTGCGCCGGTAATAATCCATGGCTTTCCAGTTGCCTGCCACCTCTCCATTTACAATCACCTGGCTTCCCATCTGGCTGGTGGGTTTGAGCAGAATCGGATTCATCTCCACACAAGGCCGAATCCCGGCAGCCTCGGCCTGCATGGCCTGGGCCCGTCCAATCTCCAGCCCGTCATCTGTAATATAAGAATTAAGCGCCATATTCTGAGATTTAAAAGGCGCTGTCCGGTAGCCATCCTGCCAGAAAATACGGCACAATGCCGCCGCCAGGAAGCTTTTTCCGGAATTGGACATGGTTCCCTGGATCATGATTTTTTTTGCCGCCATCTGTCCGTCTCCTCTTTGTCTCCTTATTCCCGGCCATTTTCAGCCCGCCGGTAGCCATGGCTGAAATTCTCATCATACAGCCTGGAAAATTCAAAACAGTCCCCCAGAAATTCTCCCACCATTACCAGTGCAGTCTTGCATATGCCTGCCTCATGGACCTTCCGGGCCAGATCTTCCAAAGTCCCTCTGACAATTTTTTCCTCCTCCCAGGAGGCTTTATAGACCACGGCTGCCGGAGTGTCCGCTCCATATCCCCCTTCCTGCAGCTGTCGGCACAGTTCTTCGATCTGCCCCACGCTTAAGAAAATCACCATGGCAGCCTGGTGGACTGCCAGCTTTTGGATCTTTTCCTTATCCGGCACGGGCGTCCTTCCCTCCATCCGGGTAAGGATCACCGTCTGGCTGACTCCCGGTAGCGTATACTCCCTTTTCACTGCCGCTGCCGCCGCCAGAAAGGAGCTGACCCCCGGAATCACCTCATAGCCAATCTCCAGCCGTTCCAATTCTCTCATCTGCTCCCGGATCGCGCCATAAATCGACGGATCACCGGTATGGACACGGGCAATCTGTTTTCCTTCCTTTGTCCCGCTTTGCATCACCGCGATCACTTCCGGCAAAGTCATGGAAGCGCTGTTATAAATCATGGCCTCCGGTTTTCTTCCCGCAAGCACCTGCGGGTTTACCAGAGAACCGGCATAGATAATGATGTCTGCCTCCTCAATCGCCCGCTTCCCCTTCACCGTAATCAGCTCCGGGTCTCCCGGGCCTGCTCCGATAAAATATACCACGCCATCTCCTCCTCTGCTGCCGTCTTTTCCGCTCTGTTTCTTACTTAAACTTTTCATAAGCGTCTATCCGGATATCCGCAAAAGTGCGGTTCTGCCGGTACACGGCTTCCGCCATATCCAGCATAGGGAAAAGGAGCACTGCCCCGGTGCCTTCCCCCAATGCCAGACGCCCATGAACCGGGGCTTCCAGCCCCAGACGCTTAATCGCCAGTTCACAGGCTGGCTCTCTTCCCACATGGGAGGCCAGCAGATAATCGGTCACTGCCGGGCAAAGCTTTTGGGCAAGCAGCGCGGCCGCCATGGAAATCATCCCATCCAGGACTACCGGAATATGGTAGATGGCCCCGCCCAGCATCAGCCCGCACATTCCCGCAATATCAAAACCTCCCACGCAGGCAAGCACGGAAACCGGCTCCTTCGGGTCCGGATGGTGAAGTTCGATCGCTTCCCGGATTACCTGGATTTTCCTTCCAAGTCCCTCGTCAGAAAGGCCGGCCCCTCTTCCCGTCACATTTTCCACGGCCTCCCCCAGCATAGCACTGGCCACGGCGCTTCCGGTAGTGGTGTTTCCGATCCCCATCTCCCCCACCGCGAGAATATCATATCCGGCATCCTTCATCCCTCCGGCTGTACGGATTCCCTCATGAATCGCCGCCAAAGCCTGCTGAGTTGTCATTGCCATTTCACGCCGCAGATTTGCCGTTCCCGGAGCAATCTTGCACACCCGCACCCCCGGCTCCGTCACATCCTCCGCCACACCGATATCCACCGGAAGCACATCCGCCCCCGCCACGGACGCCATCCGGTTGACGCTGGCGCATCCTCTGGCAAAATTTTCTGTCACCACAGCCGTCACATGGCTGTCCGTCTGGGTCACCCCCTCCGCGACCACTCCGTTGTCCGCGCAAAAAACCACAACGCCCTTCCGATCCAGACAAACTTCTTCCGTTCTCTGTATCCCGGCGATTTTTGTGATCATTTCTTCCAAAAGCCCCAACCCTCCCAGCGGCTTTGCGATTCCATCCCAGCGGCGCCGGCTCATCTCCATCGCTCCGGCATCGGCCGGCCGCACGTTTTTGCACAGACACTCCAGCTGCTGGCGATAATATTGTTCCATCCTTCCCTTTTCTCCTCTCTTTTTATCAAATCCCCCGAAATTTTCTCTCAAACCTTCGCCGGCTGTTCCTTACACGGTTTCTCCTGTAATCCGGTATCCCCGCGGCGTCACCATCTTCTGACCCGTTTTTCTCGTCTGGGAATTTCCGATAAACACGGTGGTAAACATATCAACCGGCCGCTTTCGCAGTTCTTCCAAGGTCAGCACCTCCCACCGCTCCCCCGCTCTGCCGATCTGATAAGCCAGTCCGCAGATTCTCTCCTTTTCCACTTCTTCCAGTATAATATCACAGGCACGCTGCAGATAACCGGCCCGGTTTTTGCTGGACGGATTATAGATACAGATGGACAGATCTGCCGCCGCCGCATAGCGAAGCCGCTTTTCAATCTTTTCCCAGGGAGTGAGCAGATCACTCAGGCTGATCACCGCAAAATCGTGAGTCAGCGGCGCACCCAGCAGCGCGCCCCCCGCCAATGCGGCTGTTACCCCCGGTACGATCTCCACCTGGCAATCCGGATACTCCTCTGCCAGTTCCAGCATCAGTCCGGCCATCCCATACACACCGGCATCTCCACTGCATACCATCGCCACCCGTTTCCCTTTTCTTGCCTTGTCAAACGCCATCCGGCACCTTTCTTCCTCCCTGCGCATGGGTGTGGCCAGATATTCTTTATCCGGCAAAAGATCCCGCAGAAGATCCACATAGACGGTGTATCCCACAATACTGTCGCTTTCTTCCAGCACCCGTCTGGCCTGTCCGGTCATCTGTTCCCCGCCACCCGGCCCTATGCCTACCACATAAACGATCCATTTCTTCTCCCGTCCGGCCGGTTCCCCATCCGCTGCCTCTCTCGCATGGCGCACATACATCTGGCGGATTTTTGCATATTCTCCCAATCCCGTCATCACGCATTCCACCTGAAATCCCTCATTCAAAAGACGAGATTTCCAGGAATCCTTCCCCTCCCCCGCCATATCCTGGCAGACATGCTTTCCGGCTGCTACCAGAAATGGTGCCAGAACCACCCGCCGGGCCTGACGCTGCCTTATCAAAGCCGCTATATTCTCCAAATTTGCAGAAGCCTCCACCGTCCCGATAAAAACATCAGGAAATCCTTCCTGCCAGAACATCTGCTGCAATTTTGCATAAGATACACTGGCTGCATGCTCCGTGCCATGTCCGATCAGCACCAATGCCGTGTCCGGACGGCGCTGCCGGGCCAATTCCAGTCCCAGGATCTCCACCGCCTCCCGGTAGTCCTCCTCTGTCGTCAGCAAGGGTTCCCCGCACACCAGCCGTTCAAACGCATCCCTGTATTTTGCCAGTATTTTCTGCATCCGGTCATACTCAAACCCGTGAATCACATGTGTAGTCTGTACCAGAACCTTCCGGAAGCCGTCCCGCAAAAGACGCTTCAGTGCTTCCTCTACGTCCTCCACCTGCATGCCGTCACGTTCCTTCAATATCCTTATAACCGTCGGACTGGTATAAGCCCGCCGAAACTCATAATCCGCAAATGCCTCCCGCAGATCCTTTTCTATCGCATCCAGGGTTTTCCCTCTGGTCTTTTGGTGACTGGTGCCAAAACTGACTGCCAGAACCGCGCATTCTCTTTTTCTTTCCATATATGTCCCGCCTTCTTTATCCGCCTTTTGCCTTCCAGGCAGCAGAATCGCATTTCTAGTAGTATATCACAACTCTTCTTATCTTCCCACCATAAATTCTCCCGGATATCTCCAAAAAAACAGGACTTTTCAAAGGATTCTAATTCCCAATCCTTTGAAAGGCCCCGTCTTTCACCCGCTTAAATTGTAAAGAACATTCCCGACTTCTTCAGTACCGGCCGCACCGCCATGTACACCACAACCACCACGATGGTTCCGGCCACCGCGTTTATAAATGTCACTCCGGCCGCCCAGGTAGACATGATCTTTGCCGCATCTGACTGCACTCCCAACACAAAGTTCTTATAAAAATATCCCACTATCGGGTCCATAATCACATTAAAGCCCAACCCAGCCACCGAGGCAATCAGGGTCCACTTAAACACATATCCGGCCTCATGCTCCTTCGTAATATGGGCAATCCTGTGAGCCACAAATCCGGCAATCAGTCCGATGCAAAGCTTCAACACAAATGTTTTCGGCGCACTGGTAATATATACCGGGTCCAGCAAATCGGCGATCGTCATCCCCAGAGAGCCTGCCAGTCCGCCATAGACGCCTCCCAGAAGCAAGGCAGCCAGCACACAAAACGCATTGCCGATATGCAGCGCCACATAATCGCCGCCAAAGGTGGGAATCGGTATTTTCAAAAAGGTAAACGCCACATAGCACAAGGCTGTCATCAATGCTGTCAGCGCAATCTTGTATACTTTATCGTTTTTATAGTTCTCCATCATAATCTCCTCCTGTCGCTCTTTTATTGTTCCCCATCATAGCATACAGGAAGATGATGATAAATAACCAGTTCCTTTCTTTTTAACCATACCAGTTTTATGTTCAGGGCGTCAGTCTCTGGATTCCACACAGACCAGAACCCCATCTTCAAACTCTAAAGTTGCCTGGTCTCCTGCCAGTTCATTGCTGATGCAAAGTCCGGCCTCCTCTCCCTGTCTTATATTTTTTCCGTTCAGGGGATACCGAAAACCCTTCAGAGTAATTCCGCTCACCTTCTCCGTATATGGCAAAAATGAAATATATTTCCCCCATAATTGCTCGCGGTAAAAAGTTTTTTCCTGATCAAGCAGATAAAGCTTATTGCATGGATCTACGATCCAGGCCTCCACCCCCTTCTGCAGGCAGACAAACAGTACATGGAGATTGGCCAGGGTATGGTCCAGCCGGCCACCGGTGGCCCCCAGAAATACGATCCGCCCGCATCCCAGGGTCAGGGCACGGCTGCGGGCCAGTTCCGTATCCGTCTCATTCTTTTCCGGCTTATGCTGCTCCCATACGATGTGAGGGATCTTCCGGAAACGTTCCAGCACGGATGACCTGACCGTATCAAAATCTCCCACCACATAATCCGGCACCAGTCCCAGGGCCTCCGCCGCTTCCAGTCCGGCATCCACAGCAATCACTTTATCAAAACTTTCTTCCTGCAAAAAAGACCGGGCAAAAGCCAGGTCCAATCTGCCGCCTGTCACAATCAGACATTTCCTCATCTCGAAAACTCCTCAAACTTCTTTATAAAAGCCTGGGTGTTCACTGCGGCATCGCCGCCAAACACGGCGGAACCGGTCACAAGGACATTGGCACCCGCCGCGAGCACCTGATCCGCATTATTCAAAGTCACTCCTCCGTCCACCTGAATATCCAGATCCAGTCCCAGGCTGTCCGTATGGCGGCGCAGCTGCCTTACCTTCTCCAATGTATACGGAATCAGCTTCTGGCCCCCAAACCCCGGATTCACCAACATAATCAGTACCATATCCACCTGCTCCAGGACACAATCCAATACACCAACCGGAGTCGCCGGGTTGATAGCCACCCCCGCCTTCATCCCCAGACCTTTGATCTGGCTGATCGTACGGTCCAGATGGCGGCATGCCTCCTGATGGACGCACAGAAGATCTGCTCCGGCCTCCTTCATGGCATCGGCATACCTTCCCGGCTCCTCCACCATCATATGCACGTCAAACACTTTATCCGTACATGGGCGAATGCTTTTGATGACCGGCATCCCAAAAGAGAGGCTTGGCACAAACATCCCATCCATCACATCAATATGAATATATTCCGCCCCTGCACCGGCAACCCGCCGGACCTCTTCTCCCAAATGCGCAAAATCCGCTGCCAGTATGGATGGAGCCAGTATCTTCCTCATGTCAGTATCTCCTTCTCTCCTTCAGTTCCTCATAAAGCAGCCGGTAATTTTCATATCGGCTCTGGCTGATCTGCCCGTGGGTAACTGCCTCCTTCACGCCGCAAACCGGCTCACCCACATGTACGCAATCCTCCCCGAAACGGCAGTCCCCGCTATAGAGGGAAAACTCCGGAAAGCAATATTTAAGACGTCCGGCCTCCATTACCCCCAGATACAAAGAACTGAATCCCGGCGTATCCATCAGATAGGTATCCTCGTCCACACAAAACAGTTCCGCATGGCGGGTGGTATGCTTTCCCCGCCGGATCTTTTTGCTGATCTCTCCGGTTTCCATCCCGGCCTCCGGCTGCAAAAGGTTGGTCAGAGAAGACTTCCCTACGCCGGAAGGCCCTGCCAGAATGGTTGTTCTCCCCCGCAGCAACGTCCGGATTTCATCGATTCCCTCCTGCTTGTAAGTACTGATGAAATGCACCTTGCAGCCGCTTTTCAGATAAATCTCCCGGTAAAAAAGCTGCCGTTCCTCTCCGGCCAGATCCGTCTTGTTGAAACAGATCGTCACAGGGACCTGCTGCATCCTCATCATTACCAGGAAACGATCAAGAAGATTAAAATTCGGTTCCGGCTCCGCAATGGCAAATACCACCAATGCCTGATCAATATTGGCGCTGGCCGGCCGGATCAGCTGGTTTTTGCGAGGCAGGATCATGTCAATATTCCCTTCCTTATCCGCCTCGTCCAAAACCGTAAACTCCACATCATCCCCTACCAGCGGCTTGACTCCCATTTTGCGGAATATCCCCTTTGCCTTGCAGGCATAAACCTGGTCCTGCCTGTCATGAACATAATAAAACCCTGCAATTCCTTTGATAATCTTGCCTGTCATACTCCCTCTCATCAGTCCATGGGGAAAAATGTCAGCGGATAGGCCTTCAGCACGGCTCCTGATTCCACATCCACAACCTCCACCTCTCCCTTATCGCTTCCGTTCATGCTTTCAATACTTGTATAATTGATTGGAAGCAGAGACGAACCATTGATCGTCCTGGCCTCGCTCAAAGTCCGGTAAATCGAGGTTCCATCCGGGTCCTGCTGATGCAGGCGCACCAGGACCGTGACATTGGCGCCGATCGCCCCCGGGCCGATCAGATTGCTTAGGTCATACACATCACTGATGGACGCCACATACCGCTGCTGGCGCTCCTCCGGTCCGCTGCTGACCACATAGCTGATCTGGCCGCCCACTTCAATCTGGCCGTTCTCGCCGCCCTCCTGGCGGATAATGCTTCCTTTCGGCACCGTATCGCTGGTCTCCGTAGACGTATTTCCCGGCAAAAGTCCCGACTCGCCAAGCAATGCCAACGCCTCTGCCTCCGGTTTTCCCACCAGATCCGGTACCGGAACCTGTTGTATGTGGGGGCCTGTGCTGACATAAAGCGTAACCGTACCGCCTTCCGCTGCTTTCTGCGGCTCATAGCGGATCAGCTGCCCCTTCTCTATTGTCTCATTTTCTTCTTCCGTGATCTGTACGATCAGGCCTCTGTCCTCCAGCAGCCTGCGGATCGATGCCACGCTCATAGTTTCCAGATCCAGGGTAGTCAGATCAACCTTATCCGAACCGAGGCTTACCACTACGCTGACATGCGAATATTTGGATACCACTGCTCCATACTCCGGGTCTTGTGAGATCACATATCCCTTTTCCACTACATCCGATGCCTGGTAAGTCGGCTTCATGCTCAGAAAATTCTCCTTCAGTTTGGCTTCTGCCAAGTCCTCCGGCAATTCCAGGACATCCGGCATATAAACCTCCGTGTCCTTTAAGGTCTCCCCGTTTTCACCGCTCTGAGCCAGCACATCCGCGCTCGGCGCCATGGATTCCCGACCGAAAAGTCCCGAACCAGACTGGAAAATCCCGCCCAGCTTGGAAAATACCACAACCAATACGATCACGATGACGCCTGCCACCACGATTCCTGCCGCTGCCAAAATCCTCTCGATATGAGAATTAATCTCATCGGATGGCTCCCTGGAGTTTCTCCGGTTCGCTCCCTGCTGCCGGCGGTTGCCCTGCTGATAGCGGGTCACTGCCGTCTCCCCCGACGGCTTACGTACATACTCCCTTACCGATTCCTCCCGCGGCGGAGTGTACTGCTCCTTGATCCTGGCCAGATCCTTTCCGCTGATCTTTACCGTATGTCCGTTAAGCGCCGGATTGCCGTCCGGGTCCTGTACAAAATCCCCCTCCGGCTGCACAAGCGCCTTCCTCAGATCCGCAATCAGTTCATTGGCGCTGCCATAGCGGTTTTCCGGCTTTTTGGCCGTGCATTTCAGGATAATCCTCTCCAGGCCGACCGGAATCTCCGGATTGTAGACACTTGGGGGCACCATGGCTTCTTCCAGATGGGCCAGGGCGATCGCCACCGTATTCTCGCCCTCATAGGGCACCCTTCCGGTTACCATCTCATACATGGTGATCCCCAAAGAATAAATATCACTGCGGGCATCACTGTAGCCGCCCCGGGCCTGCTCGGGAGAAATATAATGGACGGACCCCATAGCCGCAGATGTCAATGTCTGCGTCGATACTCCCCTGGCAATTCCGAAATCCGTCACCTTGACCTTGCCGTCCATGGAAATAATCACATTCTGCGGCTTAATGTCCCGATGAACGATATTCTGCTCATGGGCCGCCGCGATCCCCTGCGCCACCTGGATTGCAATGCCGATGCTTTCCTTGATCTCCAGCTTCTCCTTGCGGGCAATATAGCCTTTCAGGGTGACGCCTTCAATCAGTTCCATGACGATATAGTGGATTTTCCCTTCGTCGATAACGTCATATACATTGACAATATTCGGATGGCTAAGCCTTGCCGCTGCCTGGGCTTCCATCTTGAACTTGCTGACGAAACCACTGTCGCTGCTGAATTCCTCTTTCAGTACCTTAATCGCCACCAGACGGTTCAGCTTATGGCATTTGGCCTTGTAGACCTCTGACATTCCGCCGGAGCCCACCTGTTCCAGAACCTCATACCGGTTCTGCAGATACACCCCGGGCCTCAGCATCATGCGGACACCTCCCCGATCTCAGGCCGTATAAGAATCACAGAGATATTATCCTTGCCGCCGCCGCGGTTTGCAGCCTCAATCAGCGCTTCTGTTTTTTTCTTAATCCCATCTTCCGTGCGGATGATATATTCAATCTCCAACTCGTCAACCATATTGCTGAGGCCATCCGAACACATCAGGATATAATCTCCCGGCTTCAGCTTAAAGGCAAACAGATCAATATCCACAGTCTCTGCCGTCCCCACTGCCCGGGTGATAATATTCTTCTGCTCCTGATAATCACGGCTGCCCCTCTTCATCTTTCCCAGAGCCACCAGTTCTTCCACATAGGAATGGTCCCTTGTCACCTGCTCGAGTTTCTCCCGCAGAAGATACAGCCGGCTGTCTCCGATATTGGCCACATAAAGCACACTGCCCTTGACCGTCGCCACCACCAGGGTGCTTCCCATGCCAAAAAGCATCGGATCGCTGCTGGCTTTGTGATATAGTTCCCGGTTCATTGTCCGGATTCCTTCCTTTAGAATCCCATGCACATCCTTATCGGGAAATCTTTTCCCAAAAAATGCCACCAGATTCTCCACCGCAAAACGCGACGCATAATCTCCCGCATTATGGCCACCCATGCCATCTGCCACCAGAAACAGATTATCCAGAGAGCCCAGAGGGGCTGTTGAGGAATAGATATAATCCTGATTCATGCTGCGGTATCTTCCTACATCGGTAAACGCACATGCCTGCACCGCCATCAACCTCCTTTATTTTCCTTCCCTGGGTCAATTGACCCCTGCTCTTTTTTCTCCAGGAAGCTTCTTCTGAGCTGCCCGCAGGCGCCCTGAATATCCCTGCCCATCTCTCGTCTTACGGTAACGGCGATTCCTGCCTGCTCAAGAATCCTCTGGAACTCCAGAATCGCCCTTTTATCGGAACGTACAAAATTCCTCTCACTGACCGGATTGACCGGGATCAGATTCACATGGCCATGCATTCCCTTCAGCAGCCTGGCCAGAGCCATGGCCTCCCCGGGATTGTCATTGACATTTTTTACCAGACTGTACTCAAACGTCAGCCGCCGTCCGGTCTTTGTAAAATATTCTTTGCATGCATCCAGCACTTCGTCAAGCGGGTAGCTTTTGGCCACCGGCATCAATTCCTGCCTGACCTTATCTTTCGGCGCATGAAGGGAAAGCGCCAGGGTCACCGGCAGTCCCTCCTCTGCAAAACGGCGGATTCCCGGTACAATACCGCAAGTGGAAACCGTAATATTGCGCAGGCTGATATGGAATCCTCTCTCATCCGAAACCAGCCGCAAAAAGCGCACTACATTCTCGTAATTATCAAATGGCTCGCCGGACCCCATAAGCACAATATGGGAAATCCGTTCCTCACTCAACGCCTGAATCCGATATACCTGTTCCAGCATCTCTGCCGCTGTCAGATCCCTTTCCAGGCCTTCCAGGGTGGATGCACAGAATTTGCAACCCATCCGGCACCCCACCTGCGAGGAAATGCAGACAGAACACCCATGATGATACTGCATCCAAACACTCTCGATCACATTGCCGTCCGCCAGCTGAAACAAATACTTACGGGTTTTGTCTATACTTGAAACCTTCACCTGCACCGGCTTTAAAACCGTCAGATTGCAGCTTTCCGACAGCCGTTTCCTCAGCTGCTTCGGCAGATTTCCCATCTGTTCAAAATCCGTGACTGTTTTCTGATGAAGCCAGCCGTAGATCTGCCCGGCACGGAACGGCCTCTCTCCCATCTCCAAAATCAGATGTTCCAGTTCCGAAAAGGATAAGGATCTGATATCTGTTTTTTCCATCTATTTTCTGTCCTTTTGAAATACTGCAATAAAAAATCCGTCACAGGAATGTCTGCCCGGCAGCAGCTGGACATAACCTTCTTTCATGGTATCTTCCTGCACCGCCTCTCCCAGCCTGCCAGCGATATTTTCCGGCCGAAAAGGATATTTTTCCAGAAACCATCTTCTCTGCTCCTCGTTCTCCTGCCGGCTGATGGTGCAGGTACTGTATACCAGGATGCCGCCCGGCTTCACATAGCGGGATGCCGCCGCAAGGATCTGCCTTTGCAGCAATACCAAAGATTGTATCCGTTCTCTGCTGACACGATATTTGATATCCGGTTTTTTTCCGATCACGCCCAATCCGGAACAGGGAAGGTCCGCAATCACAACATCCGCCTTTTCTTCCCACCGTTCGTCAAACTTGCGGGCATCCCATACCTCGGTCCGTATATTGTCCAATCGGGCACGGGCAATATTCTCCTCCACAAGCCGGATCTTCTCTTCGGTCAGATCCCGCACCGTCACCAGCCCCGTCCCTCTCAGCCTGTCTGCCATATGTAGGCCCTTGCCGCCTGGTGCGCCGCACACGTCCAGCACCATGCTTCCCGCTTTTGCATTCACCGCCTCCGCCACCAGGGCCGACGCCACATCCTGTACAAGAATCCATCCCTGCCGGAACGCCTCCAGCTGCTCTAAATGGTCATAACCCTCCAGCAGCAAAATCTGCGGCAAAAGCGGACTGGCCGTAACCTTCACGCCCTGCCTTCTCAGGCTATCCATGATCTCTTCCCTCGAAGCCCGGGTAAGGTTGCAGCGGACTGCCGTCGGGACCTCTGTCAGAAAGGCCTGCAGCATCCCCTCTATCGTTTCTTGCGGATACTCCTCTTTCCACATTTCCAGAATCCATCCGGGCATGGAATAACGCAGGGACCATTCTTCAAATGAAAACTCTTCTTTTCTGCGCGCAACGCTCCGCAGCACCCCGTTGACAAATCCGCCCAGACCTCCAAGACGGCGGCCCTGCGCCAATTTCACCGCCTCATTGCAGGCTGCGCTGTCCGGTATCCTGTCCATCCATAAAATCTGGTATACGGACATCCGCAAAATCGTGCGTATCACCGGCTTCATCTTTTTCGTCCCGACCTTGGAACAGCGGTTCAGCACCTCATCGACCGCCAGCAGATTCTCCACCGTGCCTTCCGTCACCCTGGTAATCAATGCCCGATCCTGCTTTTCCAGATACTGATACTTTTCCAAGGCCAGCCGCAGGCTGTCATGAACAAACCCGTCCCGTTCCAGGACCTCATAAAGCACATCCAGGATAATCTCCCGGGATTTCGTGGCCCGGGAAATTTTTTTCGCCGTCTTTTGCGGTGATTTCCCGATTCTGCCAGAAGCTTTGGCCGTCTTTCGCTGCCCGCGCGCCGCCTCAGTCATCTCTCCTCCGTCCTCCAAACAGGATCAGCAGCCGCAAAAGCTGCAGCACCGAAGCAGCCACTGCCGCCACATAGGTGAGGGCCGCCGCCCCCAGAACCCTTTTGGTATCCTCTACTTCCTGTCCCTGCAGAATGCCGATCTGCCCCAGCAGCGCCACCGCACGGCTGGAAGCATTGAACTCTACCGGCAATGTAATCACCTGAAATAAAAGCGCCAGCACAAACATCCAGATTCCGATCTGAATAAACGGAGTCAGGCCGATCACAAGTCCCAGAAGGATCAGCGGCCATGACAAGGTGCTTCCCAGATTGGCCACCGGCACGAAAGCGGCCCGCAAACGAAGGGGGGCATACCCCACATTGTCCTGAATGGCATGACCGCACTCATGAGCCGCCACCCCGATCGCCGACACGGACGCGCTCGCATAAACCGGCTCCGACAGATTCACGGTCTTCGTCCGGGGGTCGTAATGATCGGTCAGCTGACCGCGCACGGCCTGTACCGTCACATCATAAATCCCCTGCGAGTGCAGAATCTGCCTTGCCGCCTCCGCCCCGGTCATACCGGCCCGGCTGCGCACCCCGGAATACTTTTGAAAGGTGCCGTTGACGCGCGCAGAGGCCCACATGGAAAGCAGCGCGCCAATCACCACCAAAAGATATGTGGGATCAAATCCAAAATAACCTCCATAATAAGGCATCCCCTGATCAACTCCTTCCCAGCCGCATCCCTGCCTGAATGGAAAATCCGCGCAAAAATGCCGCCGTATCCATCCGCTTCTTTCCTTCCAGCTGCAGGCTTGTAATATTTAAAATCCCTTTGCCAGTCTGTACTTGCAGACCGGACTCGCAGGCGGCAAGTATCTCGCCGCATTGGTTCCTTTCCTCCCCGGGCCCTTTTGCCTGGTCATGTTCCGGCAGTACATCCGCCGCCCATAATTTCAGCATCTTCCCGCCCAGCCATGTATAGGCGCTGGGCCAGGGATTCAGCCCCCGGACCAGCCGTTCCATCGAAGCAGCATCCCTCGTCCAGTCAATTTCCCCTAACGATTTGGGAATCTTTTTCACATAAGTAGCTTCCTCATGGTTTTGAGGCGTCCTCTGAAGCGTACCGTTCTCCAGCTTCTCCAGAGTGGACAAGATCAGTTCTCCGCCCAGAAGGCTCAGACGGTCAAAAAGGCTGCCGCCTGTCTCCTTCTCGTCCAGGCGGATGATCCGTTTTTCCAACATATCACCGGTATCCATGCCTTCGTCCATCATCATCGTGGTAATGCCCGTCTCCTCATCGCCATTGATCACCGCCCACTGAATCGGCGACGCTCCCCGGTATTTGGGAAGCAAAGAGGCATGGATATTCACACAGCCGTAACGCGGCGTCTCCAGAAGTTCCTTGGAAAGAATCTGCCCGAAAGCAATCACCACTATCACATCCGGTTCCAGCTTTCTCATCTCCCGGACAAAAGACTCTTCCCTTGCCCTTAGCGGCTGAAACACGCTAAGGCCATGTTTTAACGCCGCCTCCTTCACCGGCGACATCGCGATCTCCTTCCCCCGGCCCTTAGGCTTATCCGGCTGCGTCACCACAGCCACTACCTGATGCCGGGAACCGACCAGGCTCTCCAGCGCCGGGACCGAGAAATCCGGGGTTCCCATAAATACAATCCTCATTCTTCGCTCGCTTCCTCCTCGTTGTCCATCAGTTCACCTTCCATCACATCCACATATAACTCTCCGCGAAGGTGCGCGCACTCATGGCAAATAGCCCGCGCCAGCAACTCCTCTCCTTCCAGCTCATACTCCTGCATATCCTCATCCAGGGCCCTGACCTTTACATAAGCCGGGCGGGTCACGATCGCGTGCTTGCCAGGAATGCTTAGGCACCCTTCCGGCTCGGTCCGGCTGCCCTCCTGTTCCACGATCTCCGGGTTGATCAGCACATACTGATTGCCGTCATCCACATCAATCACCACAATCTGCTTTAAAATGCCTACCTGCGGAGCCGCGAGTCCCACGCCGTTCGCCTCATACATCGTCTCAAACATATCCTCAATCAGCTGCTTTGTACGACGGTTCATCTCTTTTACCGGCTTACACTCTTTTCTCAAAATATCATCGCCAATAGTCCTGACCTGCCTGATTGCCATATCTTTCGATACTCCTTTTCTCCGGAAACCTTTTGCCCCGGTAATCTCTCTTCCTCCTGAAGGCCCAAATACCGGCCTGCTATCGTCTTTTTCAAAAGCCGCTCAGCTGAAATCATACTGGATCGTCAGCTGTCGGCAGTCTTCCGTCTCGTCCCACCGTTCCTGGACATAATTCCGGATTCTTATTAGTATATCATAATTTTCCTGTTTCATATATAAAATTTTTCTATAAATATCATTAACTTTATAAACGGGCGCCGGAACCGGGCCAATCACCTCCAGACAAGAGCCAAAATGCCGTACCACGGAATCCCGGATCAAATCCATCATATGCCCGGTCAGCCGCTCATCCTCCCCGGCGACCTGCATCTGCAGCATATGGCAGGCCGGAGGATAGTGCATCAATTGCCGGTATCCCATTTCCTGCCGGTAAAAGGTCTCATAGTCCTGCTTCGCCGCCGTCCAAATCCCATAATGCTCCGGCATATAGGTCTGAATCACGGCAATCCCCGGCCTGCGGCCCCGGCCCGCCCGGCCCGCCGCCTGCACCAGCAGCTGAAACGTCCGTTCCGTACACCGGAAATCCGGCGCATACAAGGACACATCCGCCGCCAGAATTCCCACCAGGGTCACTCCCGGGAAGTCGTGGCCCTTCACGATCATCTGGGTACCGATCAGCAGATCTGCCTTCCCCCCGGCAAAAGCCGTCAGAATCGCCTCATGTCCCCTTTTTTGGGAAGTGGTGTCCAAATCCATCCGGAGAATCCGCGCCTGCGGAAACATCTGCGCCGCCATCTCCTCGATTTTCTGCGTGCCGACCCCAAAGCCTGCCAGATATCCGGAACCGCATTCCGGGCATGCCTTCGGCATCGAAACCGTATACCCGCAGTAATGGCAGACCAGGCGTCCGTTATTATGCAGCGTCAGGGAGACGTCACAGTGAGGACACTTCATCGCCTTCCCGCAGCTTCTGCACGACACAAAGCTGGAATAGCCGCGCCGGTTCATAAAAAGCATGATCTGCTCCTTTTTTTCCAGCCGGTCCTCAATCAGTTCCTTAAGCCTTCTGCTGAATATCGACTTATTTCCTGCCTCCAGTTCTTTCCGCAGGTCTACCACCTCTGTGGCCGCCAGCACACTCCCCTGGCTCGCCCGTTTGTTTAAGGAGCAAAGCTTATAAAGTCCGGCCTTTGCCTTAGAGAACGCTTCCACAGACGGGGTCGCCGATCCCATCACCAGCTGGGCGCCGATCATCTGTGTCAGATGCTCCGCCACCTCTCTGGCATGGTACCTGGGTGCCGCCTCACTCCGATAAGCGCCCTCGTGCTCCTCATCGATAATTACCAGCCCCAGCCTTGCAAAAGGGGTAAACAATGCCGAACGTGCGCCGATCATAATCTCTGTCTCGCCCTTTTTTGCCCTTTCAAACTGATCGCAACGCTCACCCGCCGACAGACGGGAATGCATAACGCTGATTTTCTCACCGAACCTGGCAAAAAAACGCATCACAGTCTGATAAGTCAGGGCAATCTCCGGAATCAGCACAATCACCTGACGGTTCCCGGCCAGTACATGGCTGATCATCTCCATATATACCTCGGTTTTACCGCTTCCGGTAATTCCATGAATCAGATAGGGCCTGCGCCTTCCCTCATCGTAGTCCCGGCAGAATTCTTCCACGATTCTTTGCTGCTGCCCATTCAGCCTGACAATCGCCGCTTCCCCTTCCTGTCCGGAAAGCGCCTGTCCCGCCACCATAGTCTCCACCACCTGACGGTTTCTTGCCCGCACACGCTTTTTTACCGGCAGCACGGTTTTTAACGCCTGATTCATGGTCGAACCGTAACGCTCCTTCATCCACCAGGCCAGTTCAATCAGCCGCGAATCCGCCGTCACGCTTCCCGTAACGAATCCGGCAACCTCTTTGATCCGGCTCTCATCAAACCCGGCCGTCTGGCTGATCCCGACTACATACCCCTTGCGGGTTCGGTTTCCCGAACCAAAAGGAACGCAGACCTGACTTCCAATCCGGATATCCGGCAGCATCTGCTCCGGAATCCGGTATTGAAAAACCCGGTCTACGTTTTCGTGGGAAATATCTATGATAATACTGGCATATTGTACCGCCATATTCTCTCCTGTCCGCATCTTGTCCGCCAGGGGCGTTCACTTCCCGTCTTCCCCGATCAGGCGTTTTGCCACCTCTCCCAGCTTCATACTGTTGGAACCCTTTAAAAGCACGCAGTCACCAGGCCGCAGGATCTCTGTCAGCTTTTCATACAAGCCATTCTGATCCCCCGTCTCAAAATGCAGGCACGATTCTCCTGCCTCAATCACCGAAGAAAGTTCGCCCAAAGTAAACACCATCTCGACAGGATGCCGCTGCAGCCATTCTCCGATCTCCCGGTGGAAATGTTTTGCCTCCGGCCCCAGTTCTTTCATATCTGCCAGCACCGCCAGACGCCTTTTTGCCTTGCTCATGGATTCCAGCACTTCCAGCGCCGCCAGCATGGAAACCGGGCTTGCGTTGTAAGTGTCATCAATGATGGTTACGCCGTTTCGTACAAATGTCTGCTGCCGCCCCTGAAAGCCGGTATATTCGCCCAGCTTTTCCGCCGCTTTCTCCAGAGAGACCCCATACAAGTGCGCGATTGCCAACGCAGCCATGGCATTGCCGACATGGTGGCGTCCCATAACCTTTAAGCGTACCAAAACCTGCTGCCCTTTGCAGGCTGCCGTAAACACCGGGCAGCCGTCCTCCAGACGAATCTCTTTCGCCCGGTAGTCGCAATTCTCTCCGGTCCCGTAGTAAATGGTTCTGCAGCCGTCTTTTGCTTTCGTCTGGCACAGCATCGGGTCATCCCCGTTAAGCAGCAGGGTCCCCCCCTCTTTCAGACCGTCCTGAATCGTCATTTTCTCCCGGTAGATATTCTCCTGGCTTCCCAGCTGCTCGATATGGGTCACCCCCACATTGGTGATCACCGCCAGTTCCACCTGGGCAATCCGGGCGATCACCGTCAGTTCCCCAGGCATGCTCATGCCCAGTTCCAACACGCCGATCTCGTCTTTTTCGCTGATTTCAGACAAGGTGATCGGCAACCCTACCTGGCTGTTTTTGTTGCCCGGAGTTTTAAACACACGAAACCCGGCGGACAATGCGGCGGCAATCATCTCCCGGGTAGTCGTCTTGCCCACACTCCCGGTAATGCCTACCAGCGGAAGCTTAAGACGTCCCCGGCAATAGGAACCGATCGCCTGCAAAGCCTTTTTCGTATCCTCCACCCGAATCCAGGGATGAATATCCTCCATGGCGTCATGTTCGGCTGTCAGGGTGGCTGCCGCCCCCGCATCCAGCGCCTGCCTGATAAACCGGTGCGCATCCACACGCTCTCCTACCAGCGGTACAAACAATTCCCCACCCTGTATCGTCTGTGAATCCGTGCTGATCCGGTTTAAGGGCGTCCCCTCCTCCCCGCACAAAAGCCTTCCTCCGGTTGCTTCCACAATCTCTTTTACTGTCATCCGTTCCATACTTTTATCCCTCCCCGGGAGCGTTTTCTAAACCTGCCACCACTTCCTGCACCACAGCCCGATCCAGGAATGGATAACGCACGCCTTCAATCTCCTGATAATCTTCATGCCCTTTTCCGATAATTGCAATCATATCCCCTTTTTGGGCATGGACAATGCTGTAGGCAATCGCCTCCCGCCGGTCCAAAATCTCGATAAATCTGCCGCCGGTTTTTTCAATGCTTCCCCGGATGTCCGCCAAAATATCCTCCACCCGCTCAAACCGGGAATTATCCGCCGTGATAATCGAGAAATCCGCCTTCTTTCCGGCGATCTCGCCCATAGAATAACGCCGGTCCTTGGAGCGGTTTCCGCCGCACCCGAACACACACACCAGGCGTTTCGGCCGGTACTCCCGCAGGGTATCCAGCAGACTCTCCATGCTGACCGCATTATGGGCATAATCCACAATGACGCTGCATCTCTCTGAGGTATGGACAATCTCCATCCGCCCATCCAGCTTCAGACGTTCCAGGGCATGGCACAATTCCTCCCTTTTCACGCCCGCCTTCAGGCACACGGCGGAGGCCGCCAGCGCATTGCTGACATTAAATCTTCCAGGAATGTTTACCCGTACCGGGATCGGCTCCTCCTCATTTTGGGCCCTGTGAATCGCGAATTCAAGACCGATAAAATCAGGCCCGGAGACATAGTGAATCCCCTTTGCGTGGTAATCTGCCGTATGCGTCAACCCGAAACTCTCCCAGGGGCAGGGAATATCTCTCACGATTTCTTTTATATGTTCATCATCCACATTGACAAGAGCAAACCGGCTCTGTCTGAAAATCTGCTTTTTATAGTACAGGTATTCCTCAAAATCCGCATGCTCATCTTTTCCGATATGATCGGGAGAAATATTGGTAAACACCGCATAATCAAAGGTAATCCCGGCCACCCGGCACATTTTTAGCGCCTGGGAAGACACCTCCATCACACAGCATCTGCAGCCTGCCTCTGCCATCCGGGCAAAATAACGATGCAGTTCGTAGGATTCCGGCGTCGTGTTTACCGTAGGATAATGTTCTTCTCCAAAAGAAACTCCGTTTGTACCGATAATCCCCGCCTTTCTGCCGGACGCTTCCAGAATCGCCCGCACCATATGCGCGCTTGTCGTCTTCCCCTTTGTTCCCGTAATTCCGATCATCAGCAGTTTTCTTGACGGGTACCCAAAGCGGGCGGCTGATAAATGCGCCAGCGCCTCCCGCCCCTGCTTCACCAGAAGAACCGTAACGTCAAGCGGAACCGTAACCGGCCGTTCTACCACCAGCACCCGGCACCCGCTCTTTAGTACCTGTGGGATAAACGTATGGGAATCCACCCGTGTCCCTGTCATGCAGACAAACACACACCCCGGCGCCGCCTTTCTGGAATCGAAAACCACCTCGTTCACTTCCACCTCAAGACTTCCCTGTATCCGCTCATATAAAAGGCCGCCCAGCCAATCCTTTAACATAGCATCCTCCTGCTTCGCTTTTTGTCAGAACAATCCGGTGATTTTTCCTTCGTCATTCACATCGATGCCATCTGCCGCCGGCTTTTTGGGAAGTCCCGGCATGGTCATGATCGCGCCTGTCAGCACCACCACAAACCCGGCGCCTGCAGACACATACACGTCTCTTACATTGATGGTAAAACCCGACGGCCTTCCCAGCTTGTTCTGATCGTCCGACAAGGAATACTGTGTCTTTGCCATACAGACAGGCAGATTGCCAAAACCCATTTCCTCAATACGCGCCATGGATTTCGCCGCCGCCGGCGCATAGCTGACGCCGTCCGCGCCATAAATCTCCGTTGCCACCGTATGAACCTTTTCCTTCAGGCTCATCTCATCCGGATAAATCGGATGATAGCTGCTCGTTTTGTGCTCCAGGGTATCCAGCACCTTTCCTGCCAGCGCCTCACCGCCCTCGCCGCCTTTGGCCCATACCTCCGACAGGGCAAATTCACACCCTCGTTCCTCGCAGAAACGGCGGATTCTTTCATACTCTGCCTCCGTGTCGCTGGTAAAGGAATTCAGGGTCACTACCACCGGCACCCCGTATTTCTGGATATTCTCAATATGCTTCTCCAGATTGACAATGCCCCTATCCAAAGCCTCAAGATTCTCGGTCCCCAGTTCTGTCTTTGGCACACCGCCGTTATATTTCAGAGCGCGGACCGTCGCCACCAGCACCACTGCATCCGGTTTTAAGCCGGCCATCCGGCACTTGATATCCAAAAACTTCTCTGCTCCGAGATCCGCACCGAATCCGGCCTCTGTCACCACAATATCCGCCAGTTTCAGGGCTGTCTTTGTGGCACGGACACTGTTGCAGCCATGGGCAATATTGGCAAAGGGGCCTCCGTGAACCAGCGCCCCGGTATGCTCCAGAGTCTGAATCAGATTCGGCTTAATGGCATCTTTTAACAACGCTGCCATAGCCCCTACCGCATTCAGCTGCGCTGCCGTCACCGGCTCTCCTGCATAATTATATGCAACGATAATTCGTCCCAGCCGCTCTTTCAGGTCCTTCATATCATTTGCCAGGCACAAAATCGCCATAATCTCGGATGCCACGGTAATCACAAAATGATCCTCCCGCACCACTCCGTCCGCCTTGGCGCCAAGTCCCACCACAATATTGCGCAATGCCCGGTCGTTCATATCCATACAACGTTTCCAGAGCACCTGCCTGGTGTCAATCTGCAGGGCATTTCCCTGCTGGATATGGTTGTCAAGCAATGCTGCCAGCAAGTTGTTGGCAGAAGTAATCGCATGGAAATCTCCGGTGAAGTGCAGATTTAAGTCTTCCATCGGCACTACCTGGGCATAGCCGCCCCCGGCCGCCCCTCCCTTGATGCCGAAGCATGGCCCAAGCGACGGCTCCCGCAACGCCAACATGGTCTTTTTTCCCAGCCGGCTGAGCGCATCTGCCAGGCCGATGCTGGTCGTCGTCTTTCCCTCTCCGGCAGGCGTTGGGTTAATCGCCGTCACCAGCACCAGCTTTCCATCCCGGTTGCCTTTCACCTTCTGCCACAGTTCATCGGTAAGCTTTGCCTTGTACTTTCCGTACAGTTCCAGGTCTTCCTCCTCTATGGCGTATGCGGCTGCAACCTGCTGTACGGGTTTCATTGTGGCTTCCTGCGCAATCTGAATATCTGTCTTCATCTCCGTTTCCTCCTCATATATTCTTGGGTTTTCCACCGGTTACTCTCTGTCTGCCAGCAACTCCTCAAATTCTTCCATCGTAATCAGAATCTTTCTGGGTTTTGTTCCTTCCTCATCTCCAACCACACCGGCTTCCGCCAGCTGATCCATAATCCGGGCTGCCCGGTTGAATCCGATCTTAAACATCCGCTGCAGCATGCCGATGGAGGCCTTGTCCTTCTCAATGATAAACCTGCCGGCCCGCTCAAAGTAATCATCCCTCCCATCATTGCCGCCATTTCCACCTGCTGCCCCTCCGGCCGGAGCCGTGTTCATCTTTTTCTCCACATCCGGGTCATACTCGGCGGACAGGCCCTGTTCGGTAAGGAATTCCACCACCTTCTGCACTTCCGAATCTGAGACAAACGCTCCCTGCACCCGCTGCGGCTTAGGAATCCCTGACGGGAAGAACAGCATATCTCCCTTGCCCAGCAGCTTTTCCGCCCCATACATGTCAATAATCGTCCGCGAATCCACTCCTGAAGATACGGAAAATGCGATCCTGGAGGGTACATTCGCCTTGATCAGGCCTGTAATTACATTGACCGACGGCCTCTGGGTCGCAATCACCAGATGAATCCCCGCCGCACGCGCCAGCTGCGCCAGGCGGCAGATCGCATCCTCGACCTCTCCGGGCGCCACCATCATCAGGTCTGCCAATTCGTCCACGATAATCACAATCTGCGGCATCTTCTTTGGCCTTTCCTGTTCCGGCACGTCTCCTAAACTGTCAATCCGGGCATTATATCCGCTCAGGTTCCGCACATTACACTCCGCGAACTTCTGATAACGATCCTGCATCTCTGCCACCGCCCAGTTCAGCGCTCCTGAGGCCTTCTTCGGATCTGTCACCACCGGAATCAGCAGATGAGGAATGCCATTGTATACGCTCAATTCCACCACTTTGGGGTCCACCATAATCAATTTCACGTCTTCCGGACTTGACTTGAACAAAATACTCATAATCAGAGTATTGATACAGACCGATTTCCCGGAACCCGTCGCTCCGGCAATCAGAAGATGAGGCATCTTGGCAATGTCTGTGACTACCACCTGCCCTCCGATATCCTTTCCTACTGCAAAGGCCATACGGGATGGATGACTCCGAAATGCTTCCGACTCCAGAAGTTCTCTTAAATATACTGTAGTGTTTTCCTTGTTCGGCACCTCAATCCCCACTGCGGATTTTCCGGGAATCGGCGCCTCAATGCGGATATCGGCGGCTGCCAGGCTCAATTTGATGTCATCCGCCAGACCCACGATCTTGCTGACCTTGACCCCCTGTTCCGGATGCAGTTCATAACGGGTTACCGACGGCCCGCAGCTGATATTCGTCACGGTCACGCCGACGCCGAAGTCCCGCAAAGTCTGCTGCAGTTTAACCGCTGTATCCTTATATTCCTGCTGGGAACCGGCCGCGGACAGCAGATTGCCTCTCTTCAGCAAAGTAACCGGAGGAAATACATATTCTTTTTTCGGCTGCTCCTGTTTTTGCTGAATCTGCTGCTGCACGCTGACTTCTCCGGATTCTTTTGCCTCCTGCCTTTTTGCCTCCAGTTTTTTATGTAACGCCTCCGTATCGCTTTCAATCACCTTTCCGGAAGCTGTCACCACCCGTTTTGTCTCTCTGGGAACCACAAAATCTGTCTTTCCGATCTCCGGCCCGGCTCCTTCATCCTCATAGGTTTCTTTGCCATCCCAGGCATCTCTGACATCTTCAATATCTCCGGCACCCTCAATGCCTCTGACGCCTTCGATCCCTCTGACGCCTTCGATCCCTCTAATGCCTTCAATGCCTCTGGCACCTTCGATCCCTCTGGCATCTTCAATGCCTCTGGCACCTTCGATCTCTCTGGCATCCTCAATACTTCCGATATCTTCGGTATCCTCCGCCTCCTCTGGCAGTTCCTGCTCACCAGGCTCCTCCTGCATTCCTGCCCGATAACGGACCACCGGTGCGGCTGCGGGCGGCTCCGGTTCTTCTCCATATACTGCCCTTTCCCGGTCCGTCACCGTCATCTCATCCATGAAAATCTCATCCGCCGCCTCCTCATATTGAGACATTGGTGATGCCAGACGAATCGGCCGGAGCCTGTAGGAATCCTCCTCCCGGCTGTCTTCCTCCTGGCTGTACTCCTCCTGGCCATCTTCCCCGGCTTGCGCCTGCTGACGCATACTCTCCTGCGGCATTCCTGGCAAATCTGCTTCCGGCTTTTCTATCCTTGCCACAGATTCTTCCAACGCCTCTGCCAATCCGCAAAACGACGGCTCGGACGCCGGCCTGGGAAACGACGGCGGCTCAACCGGGCGGCCAAACGTCCCATCGTAATCGTTCAGATGGGAAATCCCCTCCGCCACCAGACGCTGCGCCGACTCTGCCGGCGAAAGCACCTCATCCGCCTCAAAGGGGACGCCCTCCTCGCTTATGCAGTCAGACGACATGTTAATCTTACCAGTAAAAACATCCGCCGGGTCCACGGCTGGTTCCGGTTCAGAAGATTTCTTGTCCGGCAGTTTTTCCGGCAAAGCCGCTTCCTTCAGTCCCTCATCCGCCACGGCGGCCGGTTCGTCAAAAGCTTCTGCGGCCGAATCCGCATCCGTATATGCCTCATATTCCTCATATGGGCCATTGCCGTCATCATGCTCCTGTGCAGAAAAATCGGTTGCCGTAAAATCTACCCCCCGTATCTTCTGCTCCGCCTGCAGACGACGCCGTTCTTCCTTGCGTTCCGCCTGCAGTTCCCTGCGCCGTTCCATATCCTCCCGGGCATAACGGTATGCCGCGTCTCCCTGTCTTTTTACCGCTTTCACCAGCGAACGTTCTGTAATGCAGACCGCACTGATAGCCAGGCAGACAATCAATACCAGAAATGTACCGATATTGCCCAAAACAGCCGTCAGGGCGGCACAGATGATGCCTCCGACCAGGCCTCCCCCGGTGCCGCTTTCCGACGATATCCGGTAATACTCCATAAGCCCTGTCCCATCCTCCGGCCGTTTCCCCAAAAGAAGCTGCGTCAAAGCGCACAATGCCAGCACCAATGCCGCGGATGCCAGCATCTTGCGCATCGCCGTCGCGTTCCCCTGATTGGAAAAGTAGAAACAGGTCCCTACAAACAAAAGCAGTGGGGCTATAAATCCCACCATTCCGAAAATCCCTAACTGAAACATGCGCAGATATTTGCCGGCCACACCGCACAAATGAAAATTACTCAAAAACAAAAGCACCGCAATGGCAAAAGACAGAATAATCAGCACCTCCGCACCAATAAAATCCTCCGGCTCCGGCGCCGAAGCTGCAGTATTTTTCCTTCCTTTTCCGGTGGCCGCCGCTTTCCCGGCGCCTTTTGCCCTGCCTTTGGCGTTGCCTCTGCTCCCGGCGCCTTTTGCCCTGCCTCCGGCGCTGCCGGCTGCCGCTTTCTTGTTGGTTGTTGCTGCCACGAATCTATGCCTCCTGTTCTCCAATGAGGATAGTATACAAAAAAATGGCAGGAATTGCAACTACAGGGTTGCGGAAATCTTCTGCTCATCAATCAAGGCATAGAGTTTATGCAGCGCTTCCCGGATTCCTCCAACCTCGTCAATCAGCCCTTCCTTCACGGCCTGACCCCCCACCAATACGGTTCCCAGATCGCGGGTAAGCATTTTCGTATTATGCATCAGGGCTTTTACCTGATCGTACTCCATCTGGGAATGAACACTGATAAAACTTAAAATCCGATCCTGAATCATATTAAAATATTCATAAGTCTGCGAAGCCCCGATAACCATTCCCGTCATACGGACCGGATGAATCATCATTGTCCCTGTAGGAACAATAAATGAATAATCCGTAGATACTGCCAGTGGCACCCCGATGGAATGGCTTCCGCCCAAAACCAGGGATACGGTCGGCATCGTCAGCGAAGCGATCATCTCCGCAATCGCCAGCCCTGCATCCACGTCCCCGCCAGAAGTGTTCAAAAGAACCAGCAGCCCATCCATACTATCGTCATCCTCCAAAGCCGCCAGCTTCGGAAGCACGTGATCATACTTTGTCGTCTTGGCATTGCCGGAAAGGTTTTCATGGCCCTCCACCTCGCCAATGACGGAAAGCAGATGTATTTTCCTTCTTCCTTGATTGCTCTCCAGTGTCAGCTGGCCATATTCCTCCAGTTTTTCATCCTCTTTCTGCTCCAGTTCCCGCTCTTCTTTTTTTCTCTCGTTGTTGTCTGTTTTTTTAACGTGCCCGTCTTCCATATATTTCGTCCTTTCTCTAGAGCATGTTTGAAAATTGCTTTCCGCCAGCTGTGCGTCACAGTTTACGGAAATAAATTTTCAAACACGCCCTGGTCCGCCGCATGATATTTGGTCGGCTTTTTCCTTAGTATTTGCCTTTGGGCCTGCTTTTATGCAAGATAACTTTTTATGAAGGAGGCCAAAACCCGACTGCATCTCCAGGCCCCCAGATGGAACTTTAGGCTGTAAAAGGCAGTAAAAGCCATTTCACAGATTAATCCTGCAAAATGGCTTCTATTTTCTTTGGATATCCCCGCCCCCATAATATGCACATACTATGCACACACTACGCACACACCATACAAAACAAAACCAACAACCAGCAATCACAAAAAACTTCGCCGGAAGAGCCAGGGTCAGGCAAGGTTCGGCGACTTTTGCAGGGTCTTGCTGTATCTTAGGGAAAAAGGCGGCAGTTGTACGAATCCGTAGAAGTAGCAGCAACGTGCGAAGACACGGCTGCGTAAGAATGTCTCACCGTGACTGCCGTCTTTTTCCCTTAGAGACAGCTGACCCGAAACGGGAGCCGAACCTTGCCTGGCCCTGGCTCTTCCTCACTTTTCCGCCCCCGCACAACCCACACCCCCTCTTTTCCAATTGCATTTCTCCCTCACATCTGATAAAATAAATCCAGGATACCTTCCACATCCTTCCGCCTGCCATCCATGCAGGCCAGATCTCGGAAGCATATCCGGTTTTAAGACAAGGAGGCGATAATATGGACATTTCTTCTCTGTCCGTATCACTGTCCACAGCAAATCTGTACAGTGACATGGGGGTTGCTATTATGTCCAAGGTCCTTGATACTGCGGAGCAGACAGGCGATGCTCTTGCTCAGATGATGGAAGCCGTAGCAAGCGGAATCGGGCAGAACATCGATATCAGGGCCTGACAGGATCTTCCTGCACCAAGAGCGGGCTGCTGCATCATGGCAACAACCCGTTCTTTCTTTATATCATATATTTTACATCAGCGGTGCAAACAGGCGCAGCCCGGCTCCTGCCAGCCGCCTAAGAAGAGGATATCTCCGACAGTCCTCCAGGGTGATTTCCTGACACATCCGAAGCGTATCCTGAAAATCCTTCTCCACATCTGCTACTGCCTGGTTCCGGTACAAATAAACCGCACATTCAAAATGCAGATACAGACTCCGGTAATCCAGATTCACAGATCCTACAACAGCCTTCTCATCATCACTGCTGAATATCTTTGCGTGTACAAATCCCGGCGTATACTCAAAAATCCGCACCCCGGCGGCCAGCAGTTCCCCATAGTACGACCTGGCCAGCAGGTACGCATACACTTTATCCGGCACATGAGGCATAATAATGATTACTTCCACCCCCCGCTTGGCCGCAAAGGTCAGCGAGGTGATCATGTCGCTGTCCAGAATCAGATAAGGAGTCATGATATGCACATGGTTTCTGGCCTCATTCAGAATATCCAGATACACATATTCTCCCACGGTCTCTTCATCCAAAGGGCTGTCGCCGTAAGGCATCACATATCCATTCATATCCAGTTCGGATGGATACCGGTAGTCCGGGTCTCTGAGATATTTCCCATAATCCTCTTCCCCTCGCTCCGATACATTCCACATCTGCAGAAACATCATCAGAAAGCTGGCAACAGCTTCTCCCTTCAGCATCACCGCCGTATCCTTCCAATGTCCGAAGCGCACGGTCTCGTTGATGTATTCGTCTGCCAGGTTGATCCCGCCGGTAAATGCTGTATGGCCGTCAATCACTGTGATCTTTCTGTGATCCCGGTTGTTCTGATAGCTCGAAAGCGCCGGCTTTACCGGGAAAAACACTTTGCAGCGGATTCCCATCTTCTCCAACCGCTGCGGATAGCAGTGAGGCAGCAGCGTCAGACAGCCCATGCCATCATACATAAACCGCACTTCCACGCCCTCTCTGGCTTTCCTCTCCAGAACCTCCCGTATACTGTCCCAGAACTTTCCATCCTCCACGATAAAATATTCCATGAAAATATACCGCTTTGCCTTCTCAAGTTCCTCCAGAAGCCTGGGAAACAGTTCATCCCCCAGCGGAAAATATTCCACATAAGTCTTATCATAGACCGGGTATCCTCCGTAACGCCCCATATATTCCGCAAGATGGGCCGCCCGCCTGCTCTCCCGCGAAAGCCGTGCCATTACCATCTCGTTCTGCTTCAGAAAGGGCGCCGTCCGGACGAGGATATCCTGCAGCCGCCTGGCTATCCTGCGGGTTCCTACCTGCAATTCCAGAAAAATATAAAACATGGCTCCAAACACAGGAAACACCAGAACCGGTATCACCCATGCCAGCTGATAAATCGGATTCTGGCGTTTATTGATAATATAAATCACCACAGCCGCACTGAGCAAAGTAAAGCCGCCATACACGAAGAAGATATGATCGCCGAGCCATTTAAAGGCTCCAAACAGCACTACAACCTGGATCACTAAAAACAGTGTCACAAACGCGGTCCTGCCAAAAATCACCCGCAGGAATTTCTTCCACTTTTTTCTGTCCATCTTCCCTAAACCTCCTTGGGGAGTCATGATCCTGTCAGAATGGATCATAACCCCCCTTCCATCATCTTTGCCTTCGGCGGGCAGCTTCCGATTTTACCCAATATCTTCCAATGCCTGCCCCAGGTCTTCTATAATATCTTTTACCTCTTCAATCCCCACGCTCAAACGAATCATCGCCGGGTCCACGCCCGCCTCTATCAGCTGCTCGTCATTCAGCTGACGATGGGTATGGCTGGCCGGATGCAATACGGAAGTTCTGGCATCGGCCACATGAGTGACTATCGCGGCCAGTTTCAGTTTATCCATAAACTTCGCGGCCGCCGCTCTTCCTCCCTTCAGGCCAAAAGAAATCACGCCGCAGGTGCCGTCCGGCATATATTTTTGTGCCAATTCATAGTACTTGTCGCCTTCCAGTCCCGGATAGCATACCCAGTCCACATCTTCTCTTGCCTTCAGATACTCCGCCACCCGTTTTGCATTTTCACAATGGCGCGGCACCCGCAGATGCAAGGTCTCCAGGCCTACATTCAGCAGGAACGCGTTCTGCGGCGACTGAACCGAACCCATGTCGCGCATCAGCTGTGCCGTTGCTTTGGTAATATAAGCCGCTTTCCCAAATTTTTTTGTATAAACCACCCCATGGTAGGATTCGTCCGGCGTAGTCAGTCCCGGAAACAATCCGGCATGGACTTCCCAGTCAAAATTGCCGCTGTCCACAATGCAGCCGCCCACACACATGGCATGCCCGTCCATATACTTGGTCGTGGAATGCGTCACGATATCCGCTCCCCATTCAAAAGGACGGCAGTTAATCGGAGTGGCGAAGGTATTATCCACAATCAGAGGCACCTCATGCCTGTGAGCCAGACGCGCAAATTTCTCGATATCCAACACCACCAGCGCCGGATTGGCAATCGCCTCACCAAACACTGCCCGGGTATTTGGGCGAAACGCCTTTTCCAGTTCCTCTTCCGGCGCATCCGGGTCCACCAGTGTGCACGCAATCCCAAAACGCTTTAAAGTCACGGTGAATAAATTAGACGTTCCTCCGTAAATAGTCGCGGCGCTGACCACATGATCTCCCGACGAGCAAATGTTTAACACCGCATACATATTGGCCGCCTGGCCGGAGGAGGTCAGCATCGCCGCCGCGCCGCCCTCCAGTGCGCAAATCTTTGCCGCCACCGCGTCGTTGGTCGGATTTGCCAGACGGGTATAAAAATATCCGTCTTCCTCCAAATCAAACAGACGCCCCATCTGTTCGCTGGTCTCATATTTAAATGTCGTACTCTGATAAATGGGGAGCACCCTCGCTTCTCCGTTTTTCGGCTGCCATCCGCCCTGGACGCAGACGGTCCCCCGTGACAGGTTCTGATTCATCATGTCATCCTCCTTTATCTGATAAGAATCCCGCGGACAGCCGAAGCGTCCGCCATCCGCAAAACTAAAAACAGTCTATCACAAATGGAAGTTTTTCTCAAGACGGAAACCTCCTCCGTGCCATTCCAAGCGGCACCTTGTCGCGCCCGATCTGCCAGACAGTGATCTCCTTTCCCTCTTCCCACAATTCACCATCCGCCCTCAGGCACTCTGCCCCGACAAACTCCGTCTCCACCGGCTTTCCGTCCACACAAACAACGGAATATTCGTTAAAATTTTCACCACGAACCACGATTTCCCCCGACTGGCAGGTCGTCTCTTTCTGGATAATCGGCAGGATTCCCATCTCCAGTTTCGTCATCTCAAACGGAGACTCGCCGTCATACACCTCCCGCTTCCCGTAAAGGATATCATACTCCAGCAATTCCATGGCCTCCAGATAATCCTCGTGCTCCATGCTGCTTTTTTTCATATAGTGCTGATGGAAGCGCGGCATAGTCCCCTCGTGAATATTTAACAGATTCAGCACATGCGCCGTCAGCTGATATGCCTCCAAATCATATTTCACATCCGGCAGCCCCATATTATTCCAGATTACATACTGCGTCTGATACAGGGAACGGTTTTTCATCTCCTCCGGAACCCACTCAAAACCAGGCAGATGATCTCCGTAAAGTACCAGCACCGTCGGTTCCCTGCGGCGCGCCAGCTGATACACCAGCTTTTTAATAAAACGGTCCATGTCATGAATCTGCTCGCAGTAATACGCAAAAGAAGGATATTTTCCATGTCCCTGCACAGAGATTGCATAGATAAAATCCTGTCCGACCGAAGAATCCAGCGCCTTGAAAATCTCATCCACCAGTACCTCGTCCCGGCACCAGCCGGTAGGATTCCTCTCAATCTGATACATGTACTCTATCGGCGTAAAAGTCTCGAATCCCAGTTGGGCAAACACCTTATGGCGGTCATAAAAGGTCCCCTCATTGTTGTGGATGGCATGGGCGCGGTATCCCAGTCCACGCATGGTAAACGCCATGCTCTCACAGGCAGTCTTTTGCAGCACGGTCTTATAGGGATACTCCCCCGGCCCAAAAAAGTCTAAGTTCATACCGGTAATGCACTCAAATTCCGTGTTTGCCGTTCCGGCCCCTACCGAAGGCACATTCAGATAACCAGAGGGATAATCCCTCACCAGATAACGAAAAAAAGGGATCGGATCTTTATCCTCCTGATTTTTCTGCCAAAGCGTCGGGTCAAAAAAGGATTCCAGCTGCACCATAATCACATTCGGCGTTTTGTTGCTTTCCAGAGAATACAGCTCTTCCGGTTTCAGCGCCTCCCTCTCCAGTTCCGCCACTACTTCCCGGTCATATTCATCTGGCTTGGCAATTCCGGTATTCAAGACAGAGTTTGCAAAGCAATACGGAAAACCATAGTCCTCATATGCCTGCCCGATATTGCCAAAACGCACGGCCACCAGACCACTCATCATTGCCAGATTAAGGCTTCCCCAGATAAAAGCCAATGCAATGGCTGCCACACAGGCCGACTGAGTCAGGTTGACCGGCTGCGGGTCCGCCGGGGCCTTCCTCCACACGAACACGCAGGCAGCCAGAGCCAGTACAAAAACGGCTGCCCCAAGCACAATCTGCCCCCATGTCAGATAGGTAGTCAAAAGAGCCGCCGCATATTTTATCAGCCTTAAATCGGTCGCGGTAAACGGCGTTGTCCGAAATATAAGCAGCACTCCGTTGGTCACTCCTGCCACTATCCAGAAAAATGCCGTCACCACCACTGCAAAAAACCTGCGGCGCACAAAAAACACCGGCAGAAACGGCGCCAGCACCAGCAGCGTATTCACCAAAAACACCAGTGGATTCCCAAACAAATACCCCGCCAGGGCCGGCAGGGATTTGCGGCTGGCAAATTCTATTATTATATTGACTGCGAGTGCCGTTACTGTCAGGCATCCCAGCAATTTCCACAGATGCTTCATCTCTCTTATAAACTCCTTTGTACTTTTTTCCGGCATTTTTTCCGGCAAAACAAGATAGCCATTGAATTTTTCCCTGATATCGCATATAATAGTAAAGATTTACCCCCAAACAACAAAAAGATAGAATCGAGGACCCATTATGACAGATTCCCTGGTACAATGGCTGGCCGGCGCCTTAGGCGGAAAGGTTTCCGGAGAAGCCATCATTTTTATCATTTCCATGATTCCGATCCTGGAACTAAGAGGAGGGCTCCTGGCCGCCTCCCCCGCCCTGTTAAACGTACCGATCTTAAAGGCCATTCCTTTATGTATTATCGGCAACCTGCTCCCTATCCCTTTTATCCTGCTGCTGATCGAAAAAGTACTGGATATCATGGAGCAGATCCCCGTCCTGGACCGAATCGCCCTCTGGGTACGAGAAAAAGCAGATAAGCACAAAGGCCAGGTGGAAACTTACGGATTCTGGGGGCTGGTCCTTTTCGTCGGTATCCCGCTTCCCGGCACCGGCGCCTGGACCGGCTCCCTGGTGGCATCTCTGCTCCACATGAAGATCCGCAAATCTTTTCCTGCCATCCTGCTGGGGATTGTCATCGCCACCATCATCATGTCTCTTCTGTCCTACGGACTGCTGGGGGTTCTCTTCGGATAGGGCCCCCTGGCCCTACATCTGCCCTAGCAGATAGTTGATAAACTGCTGCGCTGTCCGTCCGGAAATACCTCCATGGCTCAGTTCCCACTTGTTGGCCTCCGCGCAGAGTTCTTTCTCTTCCATTATAATCCCCGCCTTCCTGGCCAGTTCTGCCACGATATGGAAATACTCCTTCTGCGATGGTTTGGAATAGCAGATCGTCACACCGAACCGGTTCACCAAAGACAGCTTCTCCTCCATCGTATCCGAGCGGTGCATCCCGTTACCATGCTCCATATCATCCCGGTCGCTCCAGTTTTCTTTAATCAGATGACGCCGGTTGGAGGTCGCATAGATCAAAATATTATCCGGCCGCGTCTCCACGCCGCCCTCAATCACTGCCTTTAAAAACTTATATTCTATCTCAAATTCCTCGAAAGAGAGATCATCCATATAAATAATAAATTTATAATTCCTGTTTTTGATCCGTGCAATCACCGCTGACAGATCCTTAAACTGATGTTTATAGATCTCAATCATCCTCAGTCCCTGCGGATAAAATTCGTTGACGATCGCCTTGATGCTGGTTGATTTGCCTGTCCCGCTATCCCCGAACAGCAGCACATTATTCGCTTTCTTCCCCTGGACAAATGCCAACGTATTGTCAATCAGTTTTTTCTTCTGAAGTTCATAACCCACCAGATCGCCAAGCATTACCGCATCCATATTGTTGATCGGATGGAACGTCACTTCATCAAGGGCATCCGATGAAATCCTAAACGCCTTGTTCAGGCCGAACATCCCCACCCCATAGTCTTTGTAAAACCCGGTCACACAGTCAAAAAATTCATTCTCGTCTCCCGCCTTTTCCAGGCGGCCGCTCAGCGCCTGCACCTTCTCGCTGACGTTCTTATTGTACATCAATTCCTTTTTTCCAATCGCCTGATAATCGGAAATCCTGGAAAAGCAGTCCACGCCCAGAAAGGCCTCCAGCCTGCCAAAATCATAGTCAAACAGTTCCTTAAATGCCCGGAAATCGCCTTTGGCAAAGTAATTCACACTGCCCATGTTCGCCCCTACCTTCTCGCAGGTAATGCTGAAAGGGTTCTCACTGGTAATCAAGAGAAAAGTCAGATAATTATGCCACAGGTTCTTATCAAAACCGTAATCCGTCGCCACCTGCAAAAGATGCTTGATTTGTGTAAACACCCGCGTCATCAGTTCTTCCTGTTTCTGGCTCCCGTCATCCATCCTCCGGATAATATCTGCCAGTTCCATCAGTATCGTATCCTTCGGCATATCTCCGTAAATCAATAATCGCGAAACGATCTTGTACATTTTATCCCTCCTCTTTTTTGCACTCTGTTATGATAGCATAAATCAGATTTTCCGGCAACCGCCCAATCGCAATCTTACAAAAAGCCGGCAAAAAACCCTTTCCGAAAGGATATCCACTTCGAAAAGGGCCGCCTCCAAACTTTTTATGCCGCGATATACTGTTCAATATCCCGGAACAGCTGCCCGCAGTCATCTGCATAAATGTTCAGGCTCATCACCTGGTTAAACCCCAGAATCATTACTCCCAGCAATGACTTGGCATCCACCACCACACTGCCTCTGCTCAGATCCATAGCATAGGGATAACGTTCCACGCGGGTCACAAAGTCTGCCACCTCACCCGGATTTCGAAATCTTACATGCCACCTGCTCATTCTTCATTCCTCCTTCTCCTGATTCTTTCGACTCTTTCCTACTTCAAATTATAACCACCCCAGAGTCGTTTATACTTGGCCTTTGCCACCTTTTTGTCCCGTCTTTTCCCACCCCTTTTCTGACAGCTGATACTTCTTTTTCTTTGCAGTTCCCCCATATTATAACAAAAACGGCAGTATCTCTCCGATACCGCCGCCCCTATTGGCTTATCCTTACATATATCACTTACTCAATGCGGGTAGCCGGACTTGAACCGGCACGGGATTGCTCCCGAGAGATTTTAAGTCTCTTGTGTCTGCCTATTCCACCATACCCGCATATCCCAAAGCGCATATCTCAAAATATGCTGCCGGCGTACCCTGACGGACACCTAAGGATATACCCTTACCTGACAAAACGCGTCCTCGACGCGTTTATCAGTAAACGACCCGGATGGGATTCGAACCCACGACCTCCGCCGTGACAGGGCGGCGCTCTAACCAGCTGAGCCACCGGGCCAAACACAACCATATACAATTGAAAAACGAGCAAATGGACCTTCGGGGACTCGAACCCAGGACCGACCGGTTATGAGCCGGTTGCTC